>CAUQCZ010000001.1:0-61220 GCA_963516335.1 uncultured Campylobacter sp.
TACGGAATTTGAAAATGAAATTTTAGAAGGGTTTAAGGAGGGCAAATACGAGGTCTACTCTGACGTAATCAAAGATCAAAACGCCTCATACTTTTTCGTCGGCCTTCCTATCAAAAACTCACACCCGTCATGCGTCGAGTGCCACAACATAAACAGTGCGCCTAAAAAAATGCTCGAACAATACGGAAATTTAAATAATTTCGAGGGCAAAGTCGGCGACACGATAGCGATGGTGAGCTTTAAAATCCCGGTAAAAAGCATTTTGCTCTATCATAAACAGGAATTTATCGTTAGCGGCGTGGCGATCACGGCGATCTTTGCGGCGTTTTTATTTTTCGTTTATAAAATCCACAAAGGCAACGAAAAAACCAAACTGCAAAACGAGCTTTTGATGATAAATCAAAGCCGTCTAGCCTCGATGGGCGAAATGATCGGCAACATCTCACACCAGTGGCGTCAGCCTCTGGCGCAGATCAGCTCGACTTTGGTAAATTTGGAACTTTACTCCGAGCGAGGCAAACTAAGCGAGCAGAGGCTAAAAGAGGCTATCGAGGAGGCAAACGAGCAGGTCAAATTTATGTCTGACACCATCGAGGATTTTAAAAATTTCTTTAATCCAAATATGCCAAAGAGCGAATTTGAGGTAAAGCAGGCCATAGAGCAGGCTTGTAAAATTTTAAACGCGACACTCAAAAAACACGTCATAGACGTAAAAGTCGAGATAAAAGAAAATTTTACGCTTTACGGAAACATAAACGAGCTTATTCAAATTTTAATTAACATTATAAATAACGCTAAAGAAGCATTTTTAAACCTGCCGCAAGAGCGGGCGCAAACAAACCGATGGCAAATTTTAATAACCGCCCTTTTGCAAAACGGAGAACGCGCGATAACGCTCGAAAATAACGCCGGCAATATAGATAAAGCCGCGATAAATAAAATTTTCAAGCCGCATTTTACTACGAAAAAATCAGGCAGTGGGCTTGGACTATATATGAGCAAGGTAATAGCCGAAAAAAATAACGCCCGAATTTACGCGCAAAATATAAATAATGGCGTAGTATTTACTATTAAATTTAAAAATTCATAATTTATTAAATTTCCCCTTTTTTCGCCCCCTTTTTACGATAGCATTATCAGTATGAAATCTTTTTGATTTTAGATCCAAAATTTATAAGGAGGGCGCAATGAGGAATTTAAGTAAAACCTTATTAGGTTTGCTTATGGGCGTTAGCGTCTTCGCATCGCAAGCCTGTTGCGAAGAACACAACATGCAGATGTCTCAACAAGCGCGAGACGTCATAGCAAACCCAAAAGGTACGCTTCAAACCAGAGGCGTAATATCCTTGCAAGACTACATCGTAGAAGAGCAAGAGATGTATGAGTGGCTGTTTAAAAACCACCCGATTTTCACAAAATACGGCGGTAAAACAGTTGGTAAATTAGACGTTCACGACCGTGGACTTGAGTGGCTTGCCGAAGGTCACGGCTTTGACATGTCAAAAGCTAGTAAAAGAGACGGCGGTAAAGGCTACAGCTCTATGATGTATAGGATACCTGCTGGTTCGTCTTTGCAGTTTCCTAACAAATTCGTAGGATCTGAAAAGTGCGGCGAGTGCCACCCTGCGCAGTACGAGGTATGGAGCAGATCGCGCCACGCCACTACTATCCGCTTCCCCGGCGAGCACCCTGAGGTTAACAACAACCTAACCGATCCGGTATTTAGCCCAGACACTGCGTCTATCTTGCCTCAAGGCATTACTCCGGACGTTATTTACGCAACAGTAGGACACTTAAGGACTAAATTCGGCTACGTAGATGCGTGGCTGCTACGCGGAACCTATCACGTGGAGGGCGGCTTGCTACGAGACGGCACCGGTCAGATCGTAGCGGGCGGTAACCAGTTCCAAAGAACTTGGGCGTTAAATTTAACTCCTGAAACAGTTAAGAAAATCAAAGATTTCGTTCCTGATTTCCCAGAAACTCTAGCTGATTACGGCGACAACGGCGGATACGTCAGAGGTCTAGCCTCATATGCCGCTAAATACAAAAAGTCAATGTTCTTCCAAGCAAACGGCTCTTACTGCGAAGTTTGCCACCCGTTCAAATTTGACTTTAAAACCAAGAAAGAGTTCTATGCGGCTCTTGGTAATGCCAAAGAGCTTCAAAAACACACTATCTCTAAAGGCGTAAGCTGTGAGGAGTGTCACGGAGCCGGCGGTCACCTTGACGGAGCTACAAACTTTAGAACATCAAACTGCGAACGCTGTCACCAAAGATTTAACTACAGCCCAGACCTAGCTCGCGCTAATCCTCTAAACCAAGGCAAACTTGACCTATCTCTAAGCTCTAAATTTAAATCAATGGGACCAGGATGCGGATCTGAGGGTTCACAATCATACTTTACCGCTCACTACGATAAAGGTATGCGCTGCACCACTTGCCACGATCCTCACGATAACACGGGTCCAGTCGTAGGCGATAAGACTATCAAGGGCGTAAACTATAACTCAGAGCAAGGCTACCTAAGTGCGCTTTACACTAAACCAAAAATCAGAAAAGATTGTCAAGATTGCCACAAAGAGCAAGCATATATCGCTTCTAGAGCCGATACGCATAAAGATAACACTTGCGCATCTTGCCACATGCCGTTTATGATGAGCTGCGAGAACTTCTACGCTATTCAGTTCCAAGACAACGCTGGATTCGATACTCAAAGAAGATCTCACATCTGGAAGATCGACGTAGATCCTGCTAGAAAATCTCTAGTTGCGGGCGATGCTGCTAAAGGGCCGAGAGACACTAAAGATTGGCACTTCCAAAGAGATAAAAACGGACACAACTTCGTTGACCTAATGTGGGCATGCGCTAGAACGTCTTGGGCCGATAAAGATATGCAAGATACCAAAGGTTGCCACAGCCCTGTTTTATCTGAGCTAAAACCTACCCTACACTTCAAGAACCAAAAACAGGTTTACGACGAAGTAATGGGATGGCAAACTCCTGTTAAAAACGACTTCTCTCAAGTCAAAATCGGTATCGAAGGACTTTACGCTATCTTAGAAACCAAGAAACTAAGCCCTAGCGATAAGACGAGAGTTTATGAGCTAATCGAAAAAGCGCAAGACACTGTCGACTTGCTACAAAAAGACGGCTCATGGGGTATGCACGGCTTTAAATATACAAAACAAAGACTCGACGCTTCTAAAGAGTACATCAAAGAAGCCCAAAGAATCATAAACAACAATTTATGATGAGATTACGGACGCCGCAAAAGCGCGGCGTCCAAATTTAATAAGGTAAATTTATGCGTTTTAAACTTAGCAAAAAACCGATTTTAGCTCTTTGCCTAACGGCCGGTTGCGTCTTGTGCGCTAGCGCGGCGGATAAAGAGGCGATGACGCAAGAGCAAAAAGAATCATACAGCATCGGAATCTCAACCGGAACATATATCTCCGCACAACTAAAAAAACAAGAAAGCCTAGGCGTTAAATTTGATAGCAAGTCCATTTTAGACGGTTTTGCAGACGCCTTTAAAAAAGAACAAAAACTAACGGACGAAGAAATAATCTCCCTGCTCAATCAAAGGGACGAAAAACTAAATAAGCTAACCCAAGACGCGCTTAAAAAAGCGCTTGAAAAAAATTTAAAAGAGGGCGAAGAATTTATGGCGAAAAATGCCAAAAACAAAAAGGTCAAAACGACTAAATCAGGGCTTCAGTACGAAGTCATGGCTGTCGGCGACGGCGATAAGCCAAGACCTGAGAGCGTAGTCGCGCTAAACTATAAAGCTTACCTCATAAACGGCAAAGTTTTTGACGACACATACTCTAGAAACGAGCCTGCGATCCTTTCTATGGTAAATTTAATAGACGGCCTACAAGAGGGCCTCATGATGATGAACGGTAACTCAAAATATAAATTCGTCATCCCGTCTCACCTAGCTTACGGAGACGAGGGCGCAGACGAGATACCGGGCGGCTCGACGCTGATTTTTGAAGTCGAGTTAGTAAAGGCGCTAAAACCTGGCGAGCTAGCCGGCGCGGCAAAAGAGCTACACGAAAAAGAGCCTAGGCTGTTTCACGGCGGACACGGAAATAGCGTAAGCAGATGAGGTAAATCCATACGAATGGAGAAATAAAATGAAAGAGCAAAACGCAAGAAGGACGTTTTTTAAATATCTTGCTTCGGGCGCGGCGACGCTAGGCGCGGTCGGAGCGTTTGGCAAGGGTATAAATTTAGACTCCCCTACGGAAAACGGCAAAAAGCCGCACTACGGCATGATCTTCGATCAGAATAAATGCGTCGGCTGTACCGACTGCGAGATCGCCTGTAAAAAGGTAAATTTGGTCCCAAAAGGTCAAATGAGGCTTTTTATCCAGGATAAAACCGATCCGCTAAATTTGAAAGAAAAGCGCTACGTCAGGGTTTCATGCCAGCAGTGCGAGGACGCGCCGTGCGTGAACGTCTGTCCGACGAAAGCTTGTCACAAGGACGAAAAAACAGGCATCACGACGATGAATACCGACGACTGCATCGCCTGTAAATATTGCATCGTAGCCTGCCCTTACGACGTGCGCTTTATAAATCACGAAACCAAAGCCGCAGAGAGCTGCAACTTCTGCTTGGATACGAATTTAAAAGACGGCCACGAGCCCGCCTGCATCGAGGCGTGCAGATACGAGGCGATCGTATTTGGCGATCTAAACGACGAAGAATCGCACATCAGCAAGCTGCTTCGCGTAAAAGACAGCTTGCGAATGCATCCTGAGTGCGGTACGAGGCCGAGCCTGCGTTATATTCCTGCGGTAAAACTGGGGGTGTGATATGAACGGAGCTATAAATTTCACTGCGACCTTCTCGCACGGTGTGGAGTGGGGCTGGCCGATTGCGGTTTATCTTTTGCTAGCGGGTATGAGCGGCGGCGCTTTGATAGTCGCGATCCTCGTTAAATTTTATAAAAAACAGACCCAAAGCACACCGCTGTTTAAGGCTGCGTCGTTGCTATCTTTCGTAACGATCCTTCTAGGCATGGTTTGTCTGGTAGCCGACCTTGAGAGGCCGCTTCTTTTTTGGAAAATTTTGATTAATTATAATTTCACCTCGGTTATGTCCGTGGGCGTGGCGGCGCTTTGCGTCTATATCCCGCTTACCTTCGTAGCTTGCCTTTATGCGTTTGAAGAGTGCCTTAGAGAGTTTTTGACGCGCAATCTTAGCTTTTTAAAAGGGCTTTTCACGCTCGTAATGAAAATTTTAAACGCGCTTCGCCCGCTACTTCTTGCGCTTACGCTTGTTTTTGCGGTCGCGATCTGCGCCTATACGGGCTTTTTGATCTCGGTTTTAGTTAGATTTCCTATCCTTAATACCGCCGTTTTACCTGCGCTTTTCGTGGCGTCTGGCTTATCGGCAGGCATCGCGGGATCTAGCCTAATAGCCGCGCTTTTCTTTAAAGCCGACCCGCACGGCAGCGATCTAAAAACCTTGCACGCCGCCGAATGGCCGGTTTTGGCGATGGAAATTTTACTAATCGGTATGATTTTCGTCTCGCTCATCACGGGCAGCGACGTGCAAAAAGCCGCCAGCGTCGCCTTTAGCGAAGGCGTTTACGCTCAGCTGTTTTGGCTAGGCGTCGTTGGCGTAGGCTTTTGCGTACCGCTAGTTTTAAATTTCGCACTGGGCAAAAGGGTTGCGCATTCGCCGTTTGCGTTCTACGTTAGCGCGCTTGCTAGCGTGGTCGGAGTATTACTTCTTAGGATGTTTATACTATACGCAGGTCAAACTTACGATATAATAATGTAAAAAATTCGAAAGAGGCGATTTTGGGCGTAAATTTATTTAGATTTTTCACTTCTTACAAATTTGCGCTCTGCCTCCTCTTTATCCTTGCCGCGGGTGCCGGCGTCGCAACCTTTTTAGAAAGCATTTACGATACGCAAACGGCTAAAATTTTAGTCTATGAGGCGCGCTGGTACGAGTGCGTCATGGGCATGCTCGCGCTTTGCTTGCTCGGCATAATCATAAAAACAAAAATGTGGCGCCGCTTCGGCTCATTCGTCCTTCACGCTGCATTTATCGTTATCTTTATCGGCGCGGCGCTGACGCGCTATCTGGGCGCCGAGGGCGTGCTGCACGTAAGAGCGGGCGAGAGCGGAAACGAGATGGTGAGCGTCAAGCCGTTTTTGCAAATACGCACAAAAGACGCATTTTTCGAATATCCGCTAAATTTATCCCAAATCGGCGATAATAATTTTAGCTTCACGCAAAGTATAAATTCCAAAAATTTCACCGTCAAATTTGACTCGTATAAACCCGCGCCCAAAGGCGAGCGAGGCACGCTCGTAGTAAAAGCCGGCTTTGAAGGGCAGCGCGAGCAAACGGCTAAAATCCACGGCGGCGCAGGCTGGCTGGGCGAGCCTAGTACGCTAAATTTTGACGGCGAGGAAATAATGCTAACCTGGGGCTCAAAGCTAGTTAGCTTACCGTTTTCGATAAAGCTTATTAAATTCGAGCTTGAGCGCTACCCCGGCTCGCAAAGCCCATCCTCCTACTCTAGCGACGTAGAGGCGCTCTCAGACACGGGCGAGGTTTTAACGAGATATAAAATTTACATGAATCATCCGCTAAATTTACAAGGCTTTAAACTCTTTCAGTCATCCTACGACGCGGACGAGCAAGGCACGGTGCTAGAGGTCAACCGCGATCCTGGTAAAATTCCTACCTACGTCGGATATTTATTGCTTTGCGTCGGCGTCATCGGCAACTTTTTTACCAAAAACAGCCGATTTTTAAAGCTCATAAATTTCATCAAAAACAGCCGATTTTCGCTCGTTGCGGCATTTATCGTGCTTGGTTTTTTAAATTTTAACGCAAACGCGGCCGAGCAAAACGAAAGCGAGATTTTAAAAACTTTTGCCGCAAACACCGCCGCTCACGCTAAAGGCGAATTTGCAAAGCTTCTCGTACAAGACTACGCGGGCAGGATAAAGCCGCTTAGCACCGAAGCCGGCGAAATCGTAAATAAAATCTCGGGCACGGACTCGCTTTACGGCCTAAGCGCCGAACAAATCGTGCTTGGTATGAATCTAAATCCCGCGCTGTGGCAAGAGATAAAAATCGTCAAGATAAAAAACGGCGAGATAAAAAAAATGTTAAATTTGAGCGGAGATTACGTGAGCTTTAGGGATGCGTTTGACGCAAACGGCGAGTATAAGCTAGCCGCGCAGGTCGAAGCCGCGAACGAAAAACCGCTCTCCAAACGAGGCACGCTCGATAACGACCTCATCAAATTTGACGAGCGGCTAAACATCGCCTATCTCACGTTTAAGGGTACGTTTTTTAAATTTATCCCTGCGGCGAACGACCCGCAACACGCGTGGCTCTCGCCAAACGACGCCTTTAACGACGAGCGAGTCGCTCTAGACGCAAAAAACATGCTAAACGACTATCTAATGGGTCTGCAAGAAGGCATCACGGATAACGACTGGAGCAAGGCAGACTCCGCGCTAGCCGCGCTAAGAAACTATCAGCGAACGGCCTCGGCAGAAATTTTACCTAGCGTTAGCAGGGTCGATGCCGAGGTCTTTTATAACCGCGCTTCGGTGTTTAAAAAGCTCGTTTATTTCTACTGGATTTTGGGCTTTGCCGCGCTTTTGCTAGGGCTTGCTTCGGTATTTTTATCTAGAAGGATTTTGCCGCTTGAGCGAGCGATTTTGGCGGCGTTCGTACTAGGTTTTGCGGTACATACGACAGCCTTGGCGCTACGCTGGTACGTATCGGGGCACGCGCCTTGGAGTGATAGCTACGAATCGATGATCTACATCGGCTGGTCGGGAGCGCTAGCGGGGATGATATTTTTTAGGCGTTCGCTGCTTGCGCTTGCGGCGGCTGCGCTGCTAGCGGGCATCGTGATGCTGGTAGCTCACATGAGCTTCGTAAATCCGCAGATAACAAATTTGGTTCCAGTGTTAAAGTCTTATTGGCTCAGTATCCATGTCTCGGTCATCACGGCTAGCTACGGATTTTTGGGCCTTGGCTGCGTGCTTGGGCTTATCGCGCTAGGGCTTATGGCATTTAAAAATAAATCCAACGAGGCGAGACTAAACGAGCAGATCAGATACATCGCGGCGATAAATGAAGCAAGCCTTATCATCGGTCTTTGCTTGCTAACGCTTGGAAATTTCTTCGGCGGGATCTGGGCAAACGAGAGCTGGGGTCGCTACTGGGGCTGGGATAGCAAGGAGACGTGGTCGTACGTATCGATCCTAGTTTACGCGATCGCGCTACATCTGCGCTTTATCCCGAAGCTAAATTCGCTCTACGTATTTTTGATCGCATCGGTGTTTTCTTACGCTTCGATCGCAATGACTTATTTTGGCGTAAATTTTTACCTAACGGGCATGCACTCTTACGCCAGCGGAGATTTGCCGCCGGTGCATATTAGCGTCTATATCGCGCTTGGATGCATGCTTTTGATAACTGCGCTAGCCTTTAGAGGGCGCGACGTAAAAACGATTTAAAAGGAGAAAAAATGTATAAAAAACTACTAGCGGCAGCGGTTTTATGCGCTAGCGCAAACGCGGGCTTTATCCAAGAGGGCATGCAAGCCCAGCAAAGCGGCGACCATAAAAAGCTGATAGAAATCTACGAAAAAGCCTGCCACGAGGAAAACAAGGCTTCTGGCTGCTACAACCTTGCCGTGGTGTATTTCGAAGGCACGGGCGGCGTGGAGAAAAATTACGAAAAGGCGATAAATTTATACCAAAAAGCTTGCAACGCTAAATTTGCGCTTGCTTGCAACAACCTAGGCTACATCTATGAAAGCGGCAACGGTGCGACTCAGGACTTCGCCAAAGCCGCCGCATACTACGAAAAAGCCTGCCAAGATGACGAGGGCTGCACTGCGCTAGGACTTCTTTACGCAAACGGCGCAGGCGTCAAAACCGATATCAAAAAAGCCATCTCGCTCTACACCAAAGCCTGCAACTACGGCGATATGATGGGATGCAACAACCTAGGCTACCTGCACCTTGAGGGCATGGGCGTAGAAAAAGACTACGCTAAAGCAAAATCATTTTACGAAAAGGCCTGCGCGGGCGGCGTGGGTATCGGCTGCGATAACCTCGGCTTTTTATATGCATTCGGCCAGGGTACGGAGCAAAACTACGCCAAAGCTAAAGAATTTTACGAAAAATCATGCGCCCTAAACTATAACAAAGGCTGCAACAACCTAGCCATCATGTACGCCGAGGGTAAAGGCGTCAAAGCCGACAACGCCAAAGCAAGAGAGCTTTTTAGCAAAAGCTGCGAAAAAGGGTTAAAAATAGCGTGTGAAAACGCGGAGTTTTTAAAATCCATAGCGAAGTAAATTTAAGAAAAAGGAGAAAAGATGAAAATTTTAAAGATATTTTTAGCGCTTGCGATGCTTATTGCAACGGCGACTGCGGTCGATTCGGCGCAAAATACGCAAAAATTAGTCAAAGAGAAAAAAGCCGAGCGTATAAGACCGCCCGAGGGCGCGCGCTGCCCCGTTTGCGGTATGCTAATCGGCAAAAACCCGCAGTGGGCGACGATGATGAAAACAAGCAAAGAGGAGCTTTACTTTGACGGCGTCAAGGACATGATGAAGTATTATTTCGAAAAAGGCAAAAAAGACGATCAAATTTTCGTTAGCGACTACTACAAGCTAAACAAAATCGACGCCAGAACCGCCTACTACGTAACCGGCTCAAACGTACTCGGACCTATGGGCAACGAGCTCATACCGTTTGCCAGCGAAGAGGACGCTAAGACCTTCGCCAAAGATCACGGCGGCAAACAGATAGTCAAATTTGACGAGATCACGACTCTTTTAGTAGAGAGGTTGATGTGAGGCTCATCTGCGTTTTAGCGGGCTTTTTTGCGCTTCTTTACCTTTGTATCGGGGCACATTATCTAGGTTACGATAGAGCGGGTAAGGAAGCTCAGCTAAATTTGATCCAAAAATCCGTCAAAGACGCGCAAATTTCGACGAATTTTATTTCAAAAGAGTACGGGAAGTTTGTCTATGCCGAGTAAAAATTTTATCGATTACGCAGTTACGCTGCTCTATAAAGACCGCGCCGATCACGCTTTTAGCTTTTTTATCTTCGCTTTTATCGTGTTTATCTTAAGCGCGGTTCTTTTCGTCTCAAGCTCCATCCAAAGCGACCTTACGAATTTGACCCGCTCAAAGCCCGAAGTCGTCGTCGAAGCTCTGCGCGCGGGCAAACGCGACCTCATGCACGACGGCTACATCTACGACGTCTCAAAGATCGCGGGCGTAGCTAGCGTAGAGGGCGCGGTCGAGGGAGAGTATTATTTCGCGCAAAAAAGAGTTTGGTTTCACATCGTCGGCGATGAAAATTTGGACGAAAACGAGATGATCGTGGGCGAAGGCGTGAAAAAAGAGATGGCGGAGCTTTATTACGAGGATGTTTTTAACTTTTTAACCGAGCAAAAGTTGATCCCGATAAAGATCAACAAAACCGCGCCGCATGAAACGGGTATCGTCTCAAACGACGTCATCTATATGAATCCGGCCACCGCGCGCGAAGTGCTAAGCCTAAAAGAGGGCGAATACACGAGACTCTACGTAGAGGTGCCAAACGTCAACGAGATCAGCGAAGTAGCGCTAAAGATCCAAAACGTCTATCCAAACACCGAGGTTACGAGCATCGAGGACGCAGTAGCCAAAATAAGGCACCTTTACTACTACAAAGGCGGCATTTTCATGGTGCTTTACGTCGTGGCGATGGTTTCGTTTTTCATCCTGCTGAAAAATCAAATTTCGCTCGCTTACGGCGAGAAAAAAAAGGAGATCGCGATATTGCGCAGTATCGGCTTTAGCGTGAGGAATATCATCGCGCTTAAATTTATCCAAAACATCGTCGTTTCTTTTAGCGCCTATTTGCTAGGCGTTGCGGGAGCGTATATATACGTGTTTTTATTTGGCGCGCCGTTTTTACGCGATATATTTTTAGGCAGCGAGGTGGCGAATTTTACCGATTTCACGCCGATCATCGACTTTAATATGCTGTTTTTGATCTTTGTTTTTAGCGTGATTCCATTTTTGGCATTCGTCATCATCCCGTCGTGGCGCATAGCCGTTAGCGACATGAGCGAGGCGGTAAAATGAACGCGATAGAAGTAAAAAATCTCTGTAAAATTTACAATCAAAACAAACCCAACGAATTTCATGCGCTAAAAAATATAAATTTGACGGTAAAAAGCGGCGACCTAGTCATCCTAAAAGGCGTCAGCGGTAGCGGCAAAAGCACGCTACTAGGAATACTCGGCGCACTTAGCAAACCAAGCAGCGGAGAAGCGCTGATCAACGGTCGCAACGTCTCAAAACTACCAGACATCATGAGCTCAAATTTTAGACATAGCGAGGTTGGGTTTATATTTCAGTCGTTTAACCTGATCGAGGGCCTTAGCGTCTATCAAAACGTACTAGCGCCGCTAAGCCTAACAAGCCTTAAAAAAGCCGAGCTAAATTCGCAAATCGATCGCGCGCTAAATCTTGCCAACATCGCGCACAAAAAAGATCAAATCATCTCAAAACTAAGCGGCGGCGAGAAGCAGCGATGCGCGATAGCAAGGGCTCTAGCGATGGATCCTAGCGTTATACTAGCCGATGAGCCGACGGCAAATTTGGACAAACAAAACTCGCTCATCTTCATAGAAATGCTGAAAAAATTTAAGGAGCTGAAAAAGACCGTCGTCGTCGCCACGCACGACATTTTGTTTGACGATCTGGACTTCGTGGACGGCTACGTGAGGATGCAGGACGGAGAGATGCTGTGAGCGTATTTTTATCCGACGTTGTCATAGCGTTTTTGCTGATCGAGCTCATTATCATCGTATTGATGGGCATTTCGCAGTATTTCGTCGTGCGCATCATGCGGCTGTGGGACTTTAACTCGACGTCAAATTTACAATACGACCTTGAAAAACGCAACTACCTCGTAAATACGATTTTGTTTTTCGCCGTAGTTTGCAAGATCGTTTTGTTCGTATTTTTCGCGCTATCTCTAAACGAGCTAGCAGACGTAGTGCCGGGCGCCATGTGCTCGGCGGGCGTCATCGGATCAAATCAATTTGGCGGCATTTTGCTACTGCTAAAACTGCTACTCATCTTTGGCTTTGGACTGTGGCTCATCATAAATTCGCTTGATTTAAAGGCGACGAATTTTCCGTATTTAAAGCGAAAATACGTCATCTTTACCGCGCTTTTCATCGGCGTTTTGGTCGAATTTGCTACTGAGACTTTGTTTTTTAGCAACGTACCCTTAAAGGTGCCCGTCTTTTGCTGCTCGGTCGTGTTTCAGGCGCCAAAACTACCGTTTGGCTACACGAAGTTAAATTTGGTCGTCTTTTACTACGCCGTTTTTGCGGTCATTTTGACGCTAAATTTGCTCAAACAGACGATGGCGAGCTTTGTTTGCAACCTGCTGTTTTTATTTATCGCATACTACGCGATTACTTATTTTTTCGGGCTTTACGTCTACGAACAGCCAAATCACAAATGCCCGTACTGCATGCTAAAAGGCGAGTATTTTTACGTCGGTTACCTAATCTGGGGTTCGCTGTTTTTGGGTATATTCTACGGTATATCGGCATTTTTGGTCGAGCTAATCGTGAAAAAACCTTACGAGCATTTGCTCAAAATTTCCTCTTTTTGGCTGATCGTAAATGCTCTTGTTTGCAGCTTTTTCATCGCTAAATACTACCTTTTGCGAGGAGTTTTATTATGATAAGGCAAATTTTCGCCGCCGTGCTACTCATCGGCGTGGTGGCGCTGCTCGCGTTTTCAGTGGATACTAGCGAGGGTAAAATCGTCGTTCGCCACGGTAACGTAGAAAAAAAGCCGCTAGAAATCGAGCTAAACAAATATCTCTGTTTTGAAAGCAAGGTGCTGATCAGCGACCTAAACAACACGGCTCAGGCGGTGATGCCAAACGGCGATACGTACTTTTTCTACGACATCTCAAACTCGTTTACGTGGCTCATGCGGCAAAAAAATAAAGACGACGTCGTGCTGTGGGTGTATTCGCAAGATACAAGCCGCTATATCCTAGCTAAAGACGCCTGGTACTCGCGCGTGGATATCACTCCGATGGGATACGGCATCGGCGCGTACGAATACCACGTTTACGGCATTAACGATAACTATTTCGAGGACGTTTTGCTCTATGCCGCACGCGGCGAAACGCTGATAAATCCGCTCATTTTTATCTTGCTTTCGGAGAATAAAATTTAGCTTTTAGAGCCTGTTTGTTTTATTCTCCTAAAAGCTCAAAACGTCTTTAGTTATCTCTACAAAGGTAAAACTGGTTAAAAATCAATCTGTTGGGTTAAATTTGACGGATTTTATTTTAAATTTGGCTACACTTTAGTACTTTGAAAGCAACGAAATGTTTCATAAAAATCAAATTTAGCTAAGATGTGAACTTTCTAAAACGCAAATATATCCTCTATATATAGCTAAAATTTAGTGGAATATAGCATAATTAAGCTCTCATCGCCTCTACGTTCGTAGCCTATAAATTGCGTTTTTTAGGTGGTAGCAAATTTGCCGCTACAAGAGATGTCTAATTAACGACAAAGGGGGCTATTTTATCTTTGTCGATTAAATAGCCCCTATATTTTCCGCAAAAATACCTTAAAATCTCTCTAAATTTCTTTTACGAAATTCAGGAACGGACTATATATTTATTTTTCATAAGTAGAATCATAGTTAAAAACTCCTTTGGCATTTTTAACTTATCTTGAGCCTATTACAACTAATTTTTATTATTCTTTATTTCATCTTTTAATGCCATAACTTGCTTTTCTAAACTTGCTATCTTTTTTTCTTTTGGTGTTAAAATATCTATTGCTAATGCGATGCATAAAATTATAATAAATAGCACACCCAATGATGACATCATAAAAGTTAATTCATAGTATTTGTCAAAAAACTTTTGTTTTTTCTGAGCCAATGAGCTATCTGATGATATGTATGGATCGTTTTCTAGATATGGAGTATCTGTGTCTATGCAAGAAAGTCCTGTAAATTTTATTTGAATTTTAGCCTTTTCTTTTTGTCTAAGCTCTAAAATTCTAATAAAATCGTCTCTTGTTTTATTAAAGTCAATATTTTTAATGTTGCTATTTAGTTCAATACTATCTAATAAGCCCTGATGTATACCCGTAAATTTAACTTGAATATTTTTCTCATTAAAATTAGAATTATTTTCTATATTTAAATTTATCAATGTTGTGCATTGTTTATACTCGTAGTTGTTGCTTATCTTAACTGATTCATAGTTGGCAGATTTTATTTGATATTCTAAGTTTCCTTCACTATACTTTGATATAGCAATATTCGCAAAAAAAGATGCAATAATTGTACCTACAATAGTTATAGGTATATGTAAAAAATTTTTCAAATTTATCCTTAATAATAAATTTTATTAATCTTCAAAAAATCCCTCAGCGCTTCATATTCGCCGTTTTCAAAGTATCGCCATTTGCCGGGCTTTAGCATACCAAGATCTACGCGCCCGAAACTAACGCGTTTTAGATCCATCACCTCAAGGTCGAAATAGCCAAAAAAGCGGCGTAGCTCACGGTTTTGTCCCTCGTTTATCACGACTTTTAGCTTTGTAAAACCGCCGCTTGAGCCGAAAATTTTATAGTCTAAAAACGGCTTAAATTCCATCGATTTTATCGCGGTTTTAGCATGCGCGCCCTTGGTAGCGTCCGCGGCAAAAAAACCCTCGTTCATCGCCGTTATAACCTCAGGCGTTATCTCGCCTTTTACCTTTAGATAGTATTCGCGCTCTACATCGCTGTTAATAAGCGCAGTTGCGATCGCCGGGGCGTCCGTTAGTAAAAGTAGTCCTTCGCTAGCATAATCTAGTCGCCCGATACTAACAAATTTAGCAAACTGCCGGTCCAAACTATCATAGATCGTTTTGCGTCCGCGGTCGTCCTTTTTACTAACCAGCTCGCCTGTTTGTTTGTGATAAACGATCACCGTAAATTCTTTTTTTAGCCGCACGGGACGGCCGTTTATCTTTACTTTATCCTCATCGCTAACGCTAGTAGCCAGCTCGCTAACGACGCGGCCGTTTACGCTAACTTTGCCCTGCTTTATGAGCTCGTCGGCCTCTCTGCGCGAATAACTCGTGTTATGCGATATAAATTTATTTAGTCTGTTTTTTTGCATTTTATAGTCCTAAATTTGCAAGGTCGTGGATGTGCAGAACGCCTACTGGCACGCCGTTTTCCACGACGGCTAGGAGTTGGATCTTGTACCGCTCGATAAGCGCTAACGCATCGATCGCTAACATCTCTTTATCGTTTAGCTCTTTTGGTTTTAGCGTCGCGTATTTGATCGCAGCATCGTTTAGATCAAAATCCCCTCTCATCAGCGCGCGCCTAAGGTCTCCGTCGCTCAAAATAGCGTCTAAAACACCGTCTTTATCCACGATAAGGACGGTGCCGAGTTTGCCGTGTGTCATCGTATCGATCGCTTGCTTTAGGCTCGCATTCCAGCGAACTATCGGTAAATTTTCGCTTCTCATCACATCTTTTACTTTTAAAAATAGCCGCTTGCCAAGGCTGCCGCCGGGATGAAAATTTGCAAAATCCTCTTTTTTAAATCCGCGCTTTTGCATCAGACAAACGGCTAACGCGTCGCCCAAGGCTAACGTTAGCGTCGTCGAGCTAGTCGGTGCAGCGTCCAGCGGGCAGGCCTCCTTACTAACGTCAAGCTTCACAAAGGCATCGCTAAATTTACTCAGCGTGCTAAATTTATCCTTCGCCATCGCAACTATCGGTACGCCGAAACGCTGCACGTGAGGCAGGATTTTGGTTAACTCCTCGCTCTCGCCGCTAAAGCTGATAGCTAGCAGCGTATCGTCCTTGCCGATCATACCCAGATCGCCGTGCATCGCCTCGGTCGGATGCATGAAAAAGCTAGGCGTGCCGGTACTAGCAAGCGTAGCGGCGATCTTGGCGCCGACGTGTCCGCTCTTGCCCACGCCCGTGACTACGACTTTGCCTTTGGTCTTGTATAAAACCTCAACCGCTTTTTCAAATTCGCCGTCTAAAATCTCGGCATTTCTCGTTAGCTCGTTAGCTTCTGTTTTTAGTACGTTAGCGGCTATTTTGATTGTATCGCTCATTTTGCACCCTTACATCAGGTATATGATCGGCACGATGGTCGGATACTTTTTGACTTTTCTAAAGATATGCTTGCGGATGACCTGGCGCACCTGCCCCTCGAGCATCCTACCGTCTTTCAAAAGCTCCTCTTTGACGTTGCTTAGATACTGCTCCAGCACGCCCTCCATCTCTTTTCTAAACTCGCCGTCTTGCTTATCGCCAACCAGACCGTAGCTGATGACGCGAGGCTTGTTGATGAGCTTAGCGCCGTGGCGGGAAATTTGCGCGATGATCATCACGACGCCGGCTTCAGCCAAATTTTGCCTATCGATCACGACGTCGTCTGAAATTTGCTTGTTGATTTGGTTATCGATAAATACCTTGCCCGTTTTTACGGTCTTGGCGCGTTTCATGTATTTTTGGCAAATTTCTATCTGATCGCCGTCGCTCATCAGATAGATGTTTCGCTCGTCCACGCCGCAGGCTACGGCCGTTTCTTTATGCTTTGCGATGTGGTTGTACTCGCCGTGGACCGGGAGGAAAAATTTAGGTTTTATTAGGCGTAGCATCAGTTTTTGCTCCTCTTGCGCCGCGTGGCCGCTCACGTGTATCTCGCTAAAGTCCTGATACGCGACGCTAGCACCTGATTTGATGAGGAAATTTAGCACCGTAGAGACACTGCTTTCGTTGCCGGGGATTGCCTTTGAGCTGATGATGATCTGATCGGTCGGCTTTATCTTTATATATTTGTGCTCGTCGGTAGCCATTCGGTATAGCGCGCTCATCGTCTCGCCCTGAGAGCCAGTGGTGACGATCAGCACTTCGTTATCTTTAAATTTACCGACCTCGTTAGCGTCGATAAAAATTTTCTTATCGAGTTTGATGTAGCCAAGCTCCATCGCCGTGTAGAGGTTGCGCTCCATGCTGCGGCCGATGACGCAGACCTTGCGGTTGTATTTTAGTCCCCAGTCGATCGCCTGATAGACGCGGTGGATGTTGGAGCTAAACGTGCTCATTATCACGCGGCCTTTAGCTTTAGAAAATATCGCGTCAAAGGTCTTACCCACGCTGCTTTCGCTTTTAGTAAAGCCCTCTCTATAGCTGTTCGTGCTATCGCTCATGAGGCACAGTACGCCGCGCTCGCCGTAGTATGCGAGTCTGCCAAGGTCTGTTGGGTAGCCGTCGATCGGCGTGTGATCAATCTTAAAGTCGCCCGTGTGGATGATAGTGCCAGCCTTTGTCGTGATGGCTAGTGCGCTAGCGTCGATGATAGAGTGAGTGATATGTATCCACTCGACCTCAAAATCCCCTATCAAATACGGCTTGCGCTTTTCGACCGAGCGGAAAAGCGAACGCTCCTGCTTTAGCCCGTGCTCTTCAAATTTGTTATTTATCATACCGAGCGGCAAGGGCGTAGCATAAATCGGAAATTTAAACTCTTTATAAAAGTAGGGCACCGCGCCGATGTGATCCTCGTGTGCGTGCGTGATGACGACGCCTTTTATCTTGTCTTTTATCTTGCGTACGTAGTCAAAGTCGGGGATCAGGATATCCACGCCGTGCATGCTCTCGCTAGGAAAGCTCATACCGATATCTACGATGATCGCGCTCGTGTCGGTCTCAAATATCGTCATATTTCCGCCGATCTCGCCCAGTCCGCCAAGAGGCGTGACGCGGATCCTGTGATCGGTCGAGTTTAGGTATTTCATCGGCTCGAGGCGTAGTTCATGGACGGCCTTGTTCGCCTCCATAGACGCGGCGATATCTTGCTGCCACTGCTCGTTTCCGCTTAGCTTGGCGGGTAAATTTTTCTTCGGCTTTCGCTGTTTTTTAGGCTTAGCTTCTGCTGTTTGATTTTCGGCGTTAGCGGCCTGCTTGTTAGCGTTTTTATTTTCGCCTTGCGCGCCGTTTTGGGAGTTTTGTTTGTTATTTTTGCTGCGATTTTTCTTGCCGTTTTGTTTGTTAGCGTTAGTTTGCTCGCCGTTTTGAGCGTGCTGTTCGCCGCCGTCAAAAGGCTCTAAAAAGAAATTATCTATCACGCTTTGACTGGCTTTTTGCTCGCCGTTTTGCGCGTGTTGATCTAAATTTTCTTGTTTATTTTTATTTCTCGGGCGAAATCTGCGTTTTTTATTGCTCTTGCCCTGAGAAACCACCGCTTTTTCTTCGTTCTTGTCGTTCATTATCTTCCTTTAAATTTTTAAATATTTCTAGATAAAGATCGACATTTAGTTCGTGCGGACGGATGTTTGCGCTCAAATTTAGCAGACTGAAAATTCGCTCTATCTCAAGCTTTTTATAGCTTGAACTCAAATTTTTCATTAGCGTTTTTCTAGGCGCGCTAAAGGCGATTTTGAGGTAAGTTTTAAATTTTTCGTATTCAAATTTACTCTCAAATACTCCGGTTTCGCCTATTAAATTTTTACTTTTTTGCAGTTTTATAACCGAAGAAGTTACCTTCGGCGGCGGGTTAAAGCAGCTCGCATCCACGTCAAAAAGCAGCTTGCAGCCGCCTTGAAGCGAGGCCAAAATCGCCAAAGAGCTAAAATCCCTATCGCCGCCTTTTGCGCTAAATTTGAGCGCGACTTCCTTTTGTATCATCACGACCAGACCGCGACATTTCTCGTCTTCGATCGCATTTAAGATCATCTTCGTAGCGACGTAGTAGGGCAGGTTTGCCGCTAAAAAATACGGCTCATCGCTTAGGCCGTCTTCGCTCCACTGATCCAGCGCGTCTTTGCAAAAAAGTTTCAATCGTCCGTTTTGAATTTCGTTTGCGAATTTTTTCTGTAGCAGCGCAAAAAGCTCGGTATCTATCTCATAGCTAGTTACGCCGCAAATTCGCAAAATTCTAAATGTCAAATCACCTAAGCCAGGCCCAATTTCAACGATATTTTGCGTATCTTTGGGAATCGCTTGGATGATTTTGTTTAGCGTCGCTTCGTCGTGTAAAAAATTTTGCCCGAAGCATTTTTTTGCTTTAATATTTTCCATTTTTTTCCTAAATTTCGCCGATTTTACCCAAAAATATCTTATGTAATGATTAGATAAGTCAAATTTAGCTAAAATAAAGCCAAATTTTAGCCAAAGAAGAGCGATGAACCATTTTGCAAAACGCATAATCCCGTGCCTTGACGTCAAAGACGGACGCGTGGTAAAGGGCGTAAATTTCGTAGGTCTAGTGGATGCGGGCGATCCAGTCGAGATAGCCAAACGCTACAACGAGGAGGGCGCGGACGAGCTGTGCTTCCTTGACATCACGGCGTCGCACCTAGGGCGAGATACGATCGTGGACGTCGTAGAGCGAGTCGCACGCGAGCTTTTTATCCCGCTGACCGTTGGCGGCGGCATACGCACGATCGATGATATATGGCGCTTACTAAACGTCGGTTGCGACAAAATAAGTCTTAACTCGGCCGCGATCAAAAATCCGAATTTGATAGACGAAGCGGCAAACAAATTCGGCTCGCAGTGCGTCGTAATTGCGATCGACGCAAAAAGAACGGGCGAGAGTTATAGCGTTTTTATAAACGGCGGTAGGCTGGATACCGGCAAAGATGCGCTTGCTTGGGCAAAAGAGGCGCAGGAGCGCGGCGCGGGCGAAATTTTGCTCACGTCGATGGACTGCGACGGCGTTAAAAACGGCTTTGAGTTAAATTTGACGCGGATTTTTAGTGCGCTTGATATCCCCGTGATCGCAAGCGGCGGTGCAGGCAAAATGGAACACTTTAAGGACGCATTTTTAGCGGGCGCCGACGCATGCCTAGCGGCGTCGATTTTTCACTTTAGAGAGATCGAGATTAAGGCGCTTAAAACATATCTCAGACAAAACGGCATCGAGGTCAGACTGTGAAATTTGAGCTCAAATTTAGCGCGAAAAAGGATAGGGCGTGATTATTTCAGCGGGGCGAAACGAGATATTTCCTTTCGCACTACCGATGGGAGTCGGGCTAGTGAATATGAGCATAAATTTGACGGCTCTTTTGCAAAAGCGAGCCATGGTTGATGGTTGCGGTAGATACGAGCAAAATTTGGCGGCTAATCGGCAGCTTGACGGTAGGCTAAATTTGATAGATTCGCCTATTTTGCAAAGCGCAAAAACTTCACAAAACCCGGATAAAATTTTAAACGCGCTGCCGAGTGAAATCATTTTTGTAGGCTCGGCAGGACTTTACAGAGATGGCGAAATTTTTGAAATTTACGAGAGCTCGGCTGCGGCAAACATCGAAATTTCAAGCCTAGAAAATAAAAGCTATTCGCCAATAGAGGCCGAAATCGCTTCTATTGTTCCACGTGGAACATGCAAGGTAAATTCATCAAATTTCATCACAACCGACCAAAATTTGGCTCATAAGCTTTTCGATCGCGGATATTTTTTAGAAAATATGGAATTTTTTGCCGTTCTTAAAGTCGCACAAAAATTTCAAATCCCGACTTACGGCATATTCGTAGCGACGAATTTTTGCGATAAAAATGCGCATACTGATTTTATAAAAAACCACGAACAAGCCAAAAAAGAGCTTGAAAAATACCTAAAACAAAAGGAAATCATTTGAAAAATTTGCTTGATTTTACATTAGAGGAGCTAAAAGAACAGCTCACGCCGCCGTTTCGTGCAAAGCAAATTTTCGAGTGGCTATACAAAAAAAACACAACGAGTTTTGATGAAATGCTAAATTTGCCGAAGGATCTGCGCGCAAATTTGGCGCAGGAGTTTTACCTCGACCCGCTAAAATGCGTCAAATTTGAGCAGAGCAACGACGGCTCGATCAAATATCTTTTTGAGCTCAAAGACGGACTGCGGATAGAAAGCGTACTGTTGCCGATGAAAGAGGAGCTCAGTGATGAAAACGGCGAAGTGGCGCGTCACGCTCGCTACACGATCTGCGTTAGTTCGCAGGTGGGCTGCCGCATGGGCTGTTCGTTTTGCCTAACGGGCAAGAGCGGACTAACGAGAAACCTTACGCCGGGTGAGATCGTAGGGCAAATTTTGTGGATAAAAAGAGAAAATAAAATCCCCTACGAGCGCCGCGTAAACGTCGTATATATGGGTATGGGCGAGCCTCTGGATAATCTAGAAAACGTTAGTAAAGCTATAAAAATTTTAAAAGAAAACGACGGGCTATCTATCGCGCCGCGCCGCCAGACCGTTAGTACGAGCGGCCTAGGCAGCCAGATAAAAAAGCTCGGCGAGATGGATCTGGGCGTGCTGTTAGCGATATCTTTGCACGCCGTTACTAACGAGCTTCGCAGTAAACTGATGCCGATAAACAATGCCTACAAAATCGAGTCCGTTATGGAAGCGGTGAGGGGCTTTCCGATCGATATGCGCAAGCGAGTGATGTTTGAGTACCTCGTCATAAAAGACATGAACGACGGTATAAAAGACGCCAAAAAGCTCGTTTCGCTGCTACACGGCATTAAGGCAAAGGTAAATTTGATCTACTTTAATCCGCACGAAGGCAGCGAATACGGACGCCCAAACACGGCCGATATGGAGGCATTTCAGACGTACCTGCGAGATCACGGCGTGACCTGCACCATCAGGCAAAGCAAGGGCCTTGACATCAGCGCGGCGTGCGGTCAGCTAAAAGAGCGCGACAATCAAACAAGCGGCAAAACAATAGCCAAGGCGGCAAAATGACGCTACTTGATATATCCCAGATAGTTTTCGTCTGCATCGTGGTTTTTGCGGGGCTCGGTCTAATCATAAAGACGGCTTTTTATGATGAACGAAACCGATGACATAGCATTCTTAAGAGAGCAGATAGACAGAGATAACGACGACTCGTTTTTCGTTTTACTCTATGATTTTTACTATTTCGATAAGAAAGTTTTTAAGAAAATCCTAAAAATCTGCCTAGAAACCGAGATAGAAGATAGAAATTTGCGTGCCGAAATTTTAGACATTTTACACTTTACGACCTATCTGATGCTCTGTCATCGCGATAAAAAGGATATGTATAAGATAAAAAATTTCAAAAAAGTCGAGAAAAAATTCGGCGATTATTTTCAGATCGTAAGGCAGATCGGTAGGAAATTTATAACGGAGTAACAATGAACGCGCAAAAAATAATGGACGAAATCGACGTATTTTTAAGCAAATCGCTACTTAAAAAATCAAAGATAACAAAAGCGCAAATCGTGGATTTCATAGAAACAAAATGGGCGGAAGCAGACGAGGAAAAGTACAAAATCTACGATGCATACATCTACGCGCATCGCATGATAGACGAATACGAGGAGCTGAAAGACTGCGCCAACGTCCTGCGCTGGATCGATGAGATGTATAAGTGCGATAAGGCAAAAGATTGGCCGTCCTACGTGAAGGACTATTATAGGGGCGAGCGCTGTCTAGCCTGCGGTCAAAAAGAAGCGGCGCTAAAATATCTGCAAAAAAGCTACGAAGCGGATAGGGACTATGTCTTTGCCGGAGACGAACGCATAGCTAAATTTTTTAAAGATTATCTTGCAAATCCCGAAATTTTGCCTGAATTTATAGAAGAAGAGTATGGTGAAGATGAATTTGAGGATTTTGGCTTTGAGATAGAACTCCAGCATTTCGGTAAAATTTTAGAGCAAGGGGCAAAATTTTATTGCACATTTCTAAACAAAAAAGGCGATGAAGTATACAAACCAAGCCGTACGCACTCAAACGCAGTTGATTTTTTAAGGCAAAATCAGGAGGAAATTTTAAACGAAATTTTGACCGAGATTTTTAAAAATTATCCAAAATGGCAAGAAATTTACGACTATCCGAGCGAGACAAAGAATGATTTTATGCCAAATATCTGCTCGCCGCACGAGCTTGGCAGGCTTTTGGAACTACAAAATATCTATGTCCTGCTTAGCGGCAAAACCGCGAAAATAGGCTTTGAGTTTAGTTGCTCGTGGGATATGGAGCACGGCTTAGGCGTGATGACGCAAAGCGGCAAAGTCCTAAAAATCGGTAGCGGCGAGACGGCATTCGGCTTTTAGCCTTTGGCTATAAATTTGCCCGGCCGCCACGCGCAAATTGATTTTTACTCGTCAAAGATTTTGTTTTTCGTATGATAAAAGTATAGATACAAAAGCCCCAGCGGCGCAATAATAAAAGTAAAACCGTAACAAAGCAGTATGGTTATAAATTTTGCTGCGAGTAAAAATAGCGCATTTACGAAAAATACGTTATCTCCAAATATAAAATCCGCGATGCTCTCATAAACAAAGCGAGAATACGGATACAAAAAGGTGTTTGCGATAAAGATAATATAGCTAAAAATTCGCTTATCGCCTCCGTTATACATAAGCGCTATAAACAAAGCCGTAAAGATAGCGCCGAAAAATAGCTGCCGCAGGTAATAAGATGCGCTAAGTCCGCCGAAGGTTTTTTTAATAAAACTCATAGAAAATACTCCTCAAATAAAATTTTGCATAATTCTACCCCCCCCATAAATTTCCGCTTAATCCAATCGGTTGGTGCTAAAGCCCGTTTCCAGCCGTCTAAATTTAACGCACGGGCTAACTAACAGGGTTAAATTTACTAACTAAATTTACGTTAGTTTATCTTGTTAGCTTTTTGCTAAAACCGAAACAGAGTAGGGCTACCAAGCAAGCAGACAAGCGCGCAATACCATATAGTAGAAATAAAAACGCTTTTTATGAGAGCGCATCGTACCTAATCATAGCTAAATTTTGCGGCATCTTTATTGTGCCGCAAGATTTTATAAAACTAGCGAACGGAAAATAAAATATCGGTCGTAAAAACAGCCTGACAAATCGGCTTAAAATCTATCCGTGCTTTACGAGTTTATAAAATTCCTCTTGTGCATCAAATTTGGATTTTATTTTGTGTTCTACGCCGTCAAATTTAAAGCTAATTTCATCCGAATGCAGCAGCAATCTCGGCGCGCCGGTCGTTAAAATTCGCTCGCTTTCGCTCATCTCTTTATCTAAAATTTTCTCGATTTGTGGTCGCGTTAGACCGTAGAGCGGTTCACCTAAAATCTTATGTTCCACGTGGAACAAATGTAAGCGAATTTGATGCTGTCTGCCCGTGAGCGGTACGGCTCGCACCAGAGTCGCATCGATATCGGCAAAATACTCTATCGGCGAAATCTCCGTCACAGCGCTTTTGCCGTCCTTGCAAATTCGCATTCGCATTTTCACGTCGTCATAATCGTTTGCTAGATCCATATTTGCCTCGATATGCAAATTTTCGCTTATCTTTCTCTGCGCGAGCGCGACGTAGCTTTTATAAACCTGTCTGTTTTCAAAAAGTTTTTTCAAATTTACGACCGCATTTTTGTCTTTGCCCACGACGATGAGTCCGCTAGTTTCACAGTCTAGACGGTGCGCGACCGATGCCTCACGGCCGTAGAGCGACCAAATTTCGTCATTTAGCGAGTACTCGCAGTGTCTGCCGTTTGGGTGACTGAGCACGCCGCTAGGCTTATCGAAAACCGCAAATTTATCGCACTCAAAAATCGGCTTTAGCCCGCGCGGATTCGTCTCATACTCTATCAGGCAAATTTCGCCGTTTAGCAAGGCATTTTTCTCACTGACGACCGCGCCGTCGCAGATAAGCCTACCTTTGTCGATTAGGCGCTGGGCTTCGCGCATTTTATAGCCGTTTTGCAATAAAATATCATACGCTTTTTGCCCTTTTGCATGCGTGATAAATTTATGAATATAAGGCAATTTTCACTCTTTAAATCTAAAATTTAAGGGCAAATTTAGCGGATACTAACCGCGATTTCAGCCCAGTTTTTATATAATCTTTCCTTAAAAAATTATACAAAAATTCACATAAAAAAGGCTAAAAATGGTAGAGAGATATTCGCGCGAGCAAATGGCGCAAAAGTGGGATATGCAGGCAAAATACGGTGCATGGCTGGAGGTCGAAAAGGCTGCGGTTAAGGCGTGGAATAAGCTGGGTTTCATCAGCGATGCGGACTGCGAGAAAATTTGCAAAAACGCAAAATTTGACGTAGCACGCATCGACGAGATCGAAAAGACGACCAAGCACGACGTGATCGCGTTTCTAACGAGCGTGAGCGAGAGCCTGGGCGATGAGAGCCGCTTCGTGCACTACGGCATGACTAGTAGCGACTGCATCGACACCGCCGTCGCGCTTCAGATCAAAAGCAGCATGGAGCTCGTCATAGAGGACGTAAAAGGCCTCATGAGCGCGATCAAAACCAGAGCGCAGGAGCACAAAAACACGATGATGGTCGGCCGCAGCCACGGCATCCACGGCGAGCCGATCACCTTCGGACTAGTTCTTGCGGTCTGGTACGACGAGGTCGCGCGCGCGCTAAAGCTACTGCAAGACGCCAAAGAGGTCGCCGCCTACGGCAAATTAAGCGGCGCGATGGGAAATTTCGCTCACGCACCGCTTGAATTTGAGGAGCTAACCTGCGAGCAGCTAGGCCTAAAACCCGCTCCCGCGTCAAACCAAGTCATCCAGCGCGACCGCTACGCCCACGTCATCAGCGCGATCGCCGTCCTAGCCGCCACCTGCGAAAAGATCGCCGTCGCCGTGCGCCACTTCCAAAGGACGGAAGTTTACGAGGCCGAGGAATACTTTAGCCCCGGTCAAAAGGGTTCCAGCGCGATGCCGCACAAGCGCAATCCCGTGCTTAGCGAAAACATCACCGGCCTTTGCAGGATGCTGCGCTCATACGTGACGCCCGCGCTTGAAAACGTCGCGCTCTGGCACGAACGCGATATCAGTCACAGCTCGGTCGAGCGATTTATCCTGCCCGACGCCTTTATCACGGCCGATTTTATGCTCGCGCGCATTACGAATTTGATCGCAAATTTGGTAGTTTATCCGGAAAATATGATGAAAAATCTAAATTTGACCGGTGGGCTCGTCTTTTCGCAGCGCGTGCTTTTACAGCTTCCGCAGCGCGGAATCTCGCGCGAGGACGCGTACAAGATCGTCCAGCGCAACGCGATGAAGGTCTGGGCGGATCTGCAAGAGGGCAAAAAAGCGATAAACGAAAACGGCGAGAGTCTATTTTTACAAAATTTGCTCGCCGACGAGGAGCTACGCGCAAGCCTAGGAGAGTCCGAAATAAAAGGGTGCTTTGATTATGCGTATTATACGAGGCACGTGGATGGGATATTTAAAAGAGTATTCGGAAAGTAAGCAATTTAGAGGTAAAAATGGCAAATCAAAACCAAGTTAAAATAATAAAAAAAGATATTGAGATAGCACAAAAAATACTGGATAAAAAAAATATTGATAAAATTCAAGAATGTTTCATTAAACTAAAAGGTAAATACGAAGGTATTAAAGTTTCTACCTCTGGGGCCTATGATTATAATATGGGGGAAATTGATTATAGTAAATTTATAAAATTTCTAGAATTATTTATTGAAAAATTAGAACAACTAGCAGCCAAACTACAAGATGAAGATGAAAAAATAGTGAGCTCAAATCAATCAAATTCCGTTACAATAAACAATAATAATACAAACACTGCGAATACCAATATTACTCAAAATATTAGTATCAAAAGTACGATGGAAAAAATAAATCAAATTCCAGATGAAATTCTTGCTAAAAATTTAAAGTATGAGTTAAAAGGAATGCTTGGTGAGCTTGAGAATTGCAAAAATAGTCAAGAAAAAAAATCAAAGCTAATGGAAGTCGTTAAATGGCTTGGAGATAAATCTGTTGATGCTTTTATCGCTTGTTTGCCGTATTTTGCTGGACTTGGCTTATAAAATTACAGATAAGGAAAAAATTTGAAAGTACTAAAACGAAACGGGCGCACGGAAGAGCTTGACGTAAGCAAGATCAAAAAATACACGAGCGAGGCGGTTGCGGGGCTGGCAAACGTGAGCCTAAGCGAGCTTGAGGTGGATGCGAAAATTCAATTTCGCGATATGATTACGACCGAGGAGATACAACAAACCCTCATCAAAACGGCTGTCGAAAAGATCGACATCGACCGTCCTAACTGGACCTTCGTAGCGGCGAGGCTATTTCTGTACGACCTTTATCACAAGGTCACTGGCTTTAGCGGCTACAACCACCTACGCGACTATCTGCAAAAAGGCGAAAAAGCGGGCCGCATCATCCCGGGGCTAAAAGAAAAATACGATCTGGACGATCTAAACGACTACATTAGGCCCGAGCGCGACTTGCAGTTTGCATATCTAGGCATCAAGACGCTATACGACCGCTACCTGATCAAAGACCGCAGCGGCGCGCCGATAGAGCTTCCGCAGCAGATGTTTATGGCGATCGCTATGTTCCTCGCGCAAAACGAACTAGACTGCCAAGGCTGGGCTAAGAAATTTTACGACCTCATATCTAAATTTGAAGTAATGCTAGCCACGCCAACGCTCTCAAACGCAAGGACTACACGCCATCAGCTAAGCTCTTGCTACGTGGGAAGCACGCCCGATAATATCGAGGGAATTTTCGATAGTTACAAAGAGATGGCCTTACTAAGCAAATTCGGCGGCGGTATCGGCTGGGATTGGTGCAAGGTGCGTGCTATGGGCGGCAGCATCGACGGACATAAAAACGCGGCCGGCGGCATCATCCCGTTTCTAAAAGTCACGAACGACATCGCCGTCGCCGTCGATCAGCTAGGCACGAGAAAGGGCGCGATAGCCGTCTACGTCGAGCCGTGGCACATGGACGTGGGCGACTTCCTGGATCTGCGCAAAAACTCGGGCGAGGAGCGCCGCAGAGCGCACGAGCTGTTCCCTGCGCTTTGGATAAACGACCTTTTCATGAAACGCGTAAAAGAAAACGCACGCTGGAGCCTATTTGACCCCGCAGAGGTCGCCGATCTGTGCGATCTATACGGCGATGAGTTCGAGGCTCGTTACATAGCATACGAAAACGACGAAAAGATCCAAAAAAACGTCGTCATGGCAAAAGAACTGTGGAAGAAAATTTTAACTAGCTATTTTGAATCAGGCATGCCGTTTTTGTGCTTTAAAGATAACGCAAACAAAGCCAATCCAAACGACCACGACGGCATCATCAGAAGCTCAAATTTATGCACCGAAATTTTCCAAAATACGCAACCAAACTATTACAAGATCAAGATCACGTTTGATAACGGCTCCGAGCGGCTATTTGACGAGGAAGAAGACGTCACCGTCGATAGCGGCATAACCAAAAAAGCCAAAAAGCTAAGCGCTCTAGATAGTATCGGCGGCGAGCAAATTTTCATCGTCGAAAAAGAAAGCCTCGAGGGCAAAACCGCCGTATGCAACCTCGCGAGCATAAATTTAAGCAAAATCAACAAAAAAGAGGACATCGAGCGCGTCGTGCCAATCGCCGTACGAATGCTAGATAACGTCATCGATCTAAATTTCTACCCGCACAAAAAGGTCAAACACACCAACCTAGCCTCCCGCTCGATCGGCCTTGGCGTCATGGGCGAGGCGCAGATGCTAGCCGAACGCGGCGTGAAATGGGGCAGCTACGAGCACCTAGCGCTGATCGATAGCGTGATGGAAAATATTAGCTACAACGCCATCTACTCCAGCTCAAATTTGGCGGTAGAAAAGGGCGTGTATCCGCTTTTTGAAGGCTCGAAGTGGAGCAGGGGAGTGATGCCTATCGATACGGCAAACGCAAACGCCAAAGCGCTTCTAAACGATAGAGGCGGGCTATTTGACGAGAACGCCTGCGATTGGAGCAAACTACGCGAAAAGGTCAAAAAAGACGGTATGCGAAACGGCTATCTGATGGCGATCGCGCCGACGTCGAGTATCAGCATACTCGTAGGCACCACGCAGACGATTGAGCCCGTCTATAAGCGCAAATGGTTCGAGCACAACCTAAGCGGCATGATACCAAACGTCGTGCCGAATCTCAGCCCTGAGACGTGGCAGTTCTACACGCCTGCTTATGAGCTAGATCAGCGCTTACTCGTGCGTGCCGGCGCCATCCGCCAAAAGTGGATCGACCAGGGACAGAGCCTAAATATTTTCATGAGCCTAGATAAAGCAAGCGGCGGATATCTGAGTGAAATTTACACGCTCGCGTGGGAGCTGGGACTAAAATCGACCTACTATCTACGCTCCGAAAGCCCTGATAGCGAAAAACTAAACAACGTCGCCGATCGCTCGATCGAATGCGAGGGGTGTCAGTAATGCAAGAAAAAATAGACAATAGTATCGGAATATACTTTGAAGAAGATGATAAAAATATGGTAGAAAATTTTGAATTTCTTCAAAATTTTCTACAAAATATTATATATAGCTTTAAAGAAGAATCAGAATATTTTTTAACAAATGAGAATTTTTTCCCTTTACAGATAAAGAAAAACAGATTCTATCAGTTTTACTACCCGCAATACATCAAAATACTAAGAATGTTTGGGTAGAACAACGTTTTAAAAATAATAAAGGCAAAAACAGATTTTTTTGATGTAAGTACAATAGATAAAAATAATAATGTATATTTTGCAGAAATAAAACATTGTTATAAAAGTTATAGAAGTCCTAAACATAGTATAACAAAAAAGATATATAAAGAGTGGAATAATGCGATAACTCAAATCAATGACTTAATAAGAAATAATTTAAAAGAAGAATTTTATATGGATAAAATAGGAAATTTAGGTGGTATAGAGTAGCTTTAATGGTAATGCCAACTTATATTGGAAGTCCAAATATAAAAAAATACAAAGATCCTAAGAATAAAACAGAAGAAGAGTTAGTGGAATATTCAAAAAATGTATTTAGATATTTTTCCGAAGATCCACGAATAAATTTAGAAAAAAACCGAGCATAGTTATGACTTATGCCATTAATGATTATAAAAACAAAGAAAATAAATTTAAAAATATACAAATATATCCGTTCGTAAGTTTTATAGCAAAAATAGAATTAGTAGAAGAAATTTAAAGACCGCTATCGCGGTCTTTAAATTTCGCAGCTTACATGCATCCGCAACCGCAACCTCCGCTTGATTTTATCGCGTCAAATACCGCGTCGTAGTTCGGTTCGTCCGTGATCTCGGGGACGATTTGTTTGTGGATTATAACGCCGTCTTTGATGACGAAAACGGCTCTGGCTAAAAGCCCCGCAAGTGGCCCTTCGCCGATGATTACGCCGTATTTTTCGCCAAACTCTTTAGCTCTAAAGTCGCTGCCGACTTTTAGGTTTTTGATGCCCTCCGTAGAGCAAAATCTACCCATCGCAAACGGCAAATCCATCGAAACTACGCTTAGTTTGATCGCCTCTTTAGCTGCCATTTTTTCGTTAAATTTACGCGTCTCCGTAGCGCAAACGCCCGTATCCAGAGACGGAACGGCGACTAGTATCTCGATGCCGTTGTTGCCGCCGACCTTAAACTCGCCCAGATCTTGTCCCACTAGCGTAACTTCTGGCGCATATGAGCCCACGAATACCTCTTCGCCTTTTAGCGCGACGTCTGCGCCGTGAAATTTGACTTTTGTCATGTTTTTCCTTTGTTTTAAATTTAATCGTAACGCAGATATTACCATACTTTTAACAACGGCTGAAAAACAAAAAATCACGTAAAATTTAAGACGGCAGTTATCTATAAAGTGCTATACTATTTGACATCAATTATCAAGGAGTGACAAATGAGCGACAAAGAAATCTTAGCTTCGCTTGAAGCAAAACGCACGAAATGCGTCGTTTACACCCGCGTAATGGGCTACCACCGCCCTGTAGAGAGCTTTAACCTCGGTAAAAAAGGCGAGCATAAAGAGCGCGTCAAATTTTGCGAACGCAAAGCCTAACCTAACCGCGAGTAAAACGTGAAAGACGCCGATTTTCCGCTTTACTCGCTCACCCCCTTTACGACACTTGACTACCCCGACAAAACGGCCTGCATAGCGTGGTTTGCGGGCTGCAACATGCGCTGTGCCTACTGCTACAACGTCCCTATCGTCACGGGCGAAGGACAGATTAGCCGCGCCGAGTTTATCAAATTTTTAGACAAGCGCAAAGGCAAGCTTAGCGGCGTGGTTTTTAGCGGCGGCGAATGCACTCTTAGCCCGGCCTTTTTGCCGCTAGCTCGTGAAGTAAAGTCGCGCGGCTTTTCGCTCAAAGTCGATACCAACGGCTCAAATTTGACCATACTTCAGCAGGCTATCTCGCTAAATTTGATCGACTATATCGCGCTTGATTTTAAATCGACGAAGGAGAAATTTATCAAGGTTGCGGGCTCAAATTTGTATAAAAATTTCTTACAGACGCTTGAGTTTTTGTTGCAAACCGGCTTTAAATTTGAGGTTAGAACGACGGTGCACGCGGACTTGCTAGACGAGGCCGATATCTCTGCTATGAGCGAGATTTTGTACGAACACGGATACAGAGGCGTTTACTATCTAAAAAATTTACTCCACACTGGCGAAAAATTCGGAAATTTAACGCAGGCGAAGGCTAAAATTGATCCAAATTTGATCCGTTCTAATTTAGAAATAGGGCTTAGAAATTTTTAGTAAATTTAGTCAAATTTGGCGCTCAAAAGGGCAAATTTGGAGCGCCAAATCTCGCAAATCATCACTTCCAGTTGTGATATCTGCTAATTTTAATAAACGTTACGATCTTTTTTAGCTCGGGCGCGTCGCTTAGTACCTGCACTTTTACGTTATATTCGCCTTTTTTAAGCTCTGCTCGGAGCAAAACTTTATCGTACGCAAAGCCTACATTTGGAGCGCTGCACTATGAAACACGGCCTATTTTGACGCATCAAAGGTTTCGGCTGGGACACTCAAATTTTGTTTTAGATCGTTCGCCTAGCCGCCTTTTACGTGGCTTATTTTGCGGTTTTATAGAGATTTTAGCATAACTTTTAGCAATATTTTCGCCCGCACAGGCCGCTTTTTCCTCTTCGCTCGTACCCATAGGCTCAGGGACGCCTTGCATCGTATTAGCAGCTGTAGTTTTCTGGCAAAACCGCTTCGTAAATACATCGCTGCCGTATCCAGGGATGACCTCCTCGCTGAGCTTTTCTTCCTCTTTTTGCTTTTTACGCGTAGATGAAACTTATCTCGTAAACACCGGCTTTTTTGACGGTAAAATTTATATCGGTCTCGTTACCGAACTTAGGCGTATAGGCTCTTTGTAAATGCCCTCATCAAGCGTATCGCCTCCCAAAAAATCAAACCCATAACAAAAAATGCCGATAAAAAACACCGCAAAAAAACATCAAAAATAGGCAAAATTTAACCTTCGAATTTAATGTTTTATCTATTTGGAGCGTAGGTTTTTACCTCGTATAACAAAAAATCATACACGCGCTGCTGCACGAGGCCTTCGTATTCGTCGGCGTCGATGAGCCTGCGTAGGTGCTCGAAGTCGATCTTTAACGCGTAGTTTTTGTTCGCTCTGATGGCCTGATCGATCGCTAAGAGCAAGCTATCAAGCGTCATCGGGTCTTTGCGTTTGATACGGGAGACGTATTCTCTGGTGGTTTCGATAAGTACGCGTTTGCGGTTCTCGTCGCCGCCGTAAATTTCGCTCGAGATGTCGTATAAATTTGCAAAATCTTCCTCTTCGGGATTGAGTTTAGCCGAGATGATAGCCGCAAAGATCTTCGCGCGAAACTCCAGCGAGCGGTGGTGATAGACCAAAAACTCCCTAAACAACGACAAAAATTTACATTTTATATCAAACCCCATGTTGCCGCCTAAAATATATTTAAGTAAAATTTGAGTAAAATCGCTCTTGCCCTTTCTTAGACCTGTGCAATGTCTCTTCTAGGCACCGCTTCAGGGTGGGAACACAGCAGAGCACTTAGGCTAGGCGTGTGCCGCAGTCATCTGAGAGAGGGTTTTTAAACCTGCAAAAGCGAAAAATGCTCCTTAAAATCATCGCAAACTTTTAAAAAATTCACTCCGTCCAAGCTCTGATTTTTCTGAAAAAATTTATCCATATTATTAAAGCCTTCGGTTAGTTCGTTTGACTTTACGCCGTAGCTGATCGAGATCCCCGCCTCGAAAAACGCCGCGAGTTTATCGCAAAATTTAAGCGCTTTACCGTCGATGGCGTTAAATTTATCCTCGTTTACATTCTCCATCGTACCCTCGTGATGCAGAGGCTTTTTCTCGCAAATTCTATTTTCAAACTCGTTTTTGATAAATTTGCCGCCTTCCATACGGATGCCTAGGATATAGCTAAACTCGTCTCTAAAATTTTCAGGCACGAAAGGCAAAATTTTCTCGTCTATCAGGCGCATTTCGTATTCGCTGATTATCTCGTTTAGCCCTTCGATACCGTATTTTACGGGGCTGATTATATCGCGCGTTAGAGACTCGGGCAGATCGTGAAAGAGCGCGCAAAAGAAGTTATTTTCAAGCCTCGTTTTGCAGGCCTTAACCTCAAGAGAGTAAAAATAACTCAAAATCGCCACGACTAGCATGTGGCCTAAAACCGCCGTTTCAGGGATGCGAGGCGTCTGCGCCCAGCGCTTTTGAAAGCGCAGTCTACCGGCTAGATCGACTAGCTTAGCCAGCTTTTGATTCATCACGATTTTACGCACGCCTATTAGCTCGTAATAATCCTCTAGCTCCTCCTCCACGCGCGCTTTTAGCTCATCTATGTCGCTTAAAAATTTGCTCGTTTGATAAACAATCGAAAACTCCCAACGCGTCGCGAGATAGCTAGCGGCCTTTAGGATCAGGCGCTCTTTGGCATGAGCTTTGTCTTTGTACGTGAGATATCGGCGCATACGCTCTAAAAATTTACCGCCCTCGACATCCTTTACGAGCCCTTCTAGTATCCCAAGTACCCAGGCGTTTATCTGCTCGTTTTTGGTTTTTTGCATCTGATGAAACACGTCCGGGCGTATATCCGTGACCACTACTCGCGCGAGAAACTCGAAAATACCCGCCTCGATGATGTAGTTCATATCGGCATTATGCTCGAGCTTTGCGATGAAATACGCGATGATAAATTTATGCGCCTGCTTATCAAGCTCAACTAAATTCGTCATCTTCGGATAGTCGTTCCAGCGCGAGATGGACGCGGCCTTAAAGATGTGTTCGATCAGCTGTGCGCTTATCATTTATCGTCCGATTTTTTCACGACGCGAGCGCGCTTTTCGCCGGCAAATTCAGGCTTTTTAAAGCCATCTTTACTGCCCGTTCTTCGCGGTTTGTCGTCAAATTTATCTTTGCTCGCGCGAGGTTTTCTATCGCCTGTTTTTGCGTCTCTTTTAGCAGCTCCGAAACTCTTACCGCGAGAGCCGTCTTTACTAAATTTAGACTCGCGTGCTCCGTAACCGCCTCTATCAAAACTTCGCTCGCTATCTCGCGTAAATTTCTCAAATTTCGGTGTTTCAAAGCTTTGTTCTTGCGTTTTTTTGATTATCTCGTCCGAGCAAATTTCAATCACGGTATGGACGTTGCCGCGCGGATTAAAGTCGCCCGTGATCTTCATCCATTTTGGCGCCAGTTTTCTCTCTAAAACGCCATAAATTTCGTTTATACTATCTTCGTGGCTGATGTTACGCGTCATAAAACTGTTGATGTAGAGTTTGATCGCTTTTAGTTCGACGACGAATTTAGCCGGCACGTACTCAAGATATATCGTCGCAAAATCAGGATACCCCGAGCGCGGACATAAGCAACAAAACTCCGGCAGAGTGATTTTTATCTTATAGTCGCGCTCGTGCTTGTTTTCCCAGATTTCCAGGTCTTTTTCTACGTCAAATTCGCTTATTATTTTCTCGCCGTATTTTAGCTCTACGACCTCGTTTTCTTGCATTTTTTTCCTTTAAATTTCCTTTGGCTTTTCTATAAAAAAGCCCTGCGCGAAGTCGGTCTGATAGCGCTCCACGATGTTAAAGAACTCCTCGTTCTCCACAAATCTCACAATAGTCTTCACGCCTAATCTTTTTGCGGTTAAATTTAGATTTTCAAACAGAGTTTTAAATTTATCGTTTTTGATATTTTTGTTAAATTCTATGTCGTAGATAACAAAATCTATCGGCAAAAATTTAAAATACTCAAATCCGGCATTATTACCGCCGAATTTATTTAGTGCGAAGCGAAAACCTAGATTTTTATACTCCGTTAAGATTTCTTTAAATCTATTTATCTCGTCATACACTAGCTTCTCACTAAACTCGAAAATAATGCGATTTGGATCGATCTTTCCCATCTGCGCGAACTCTTTTATAAAATTTATAAATTTTATATTTCTAAGCGAGACGGATGAAATTTCGATCATAAGCGGATCGTTATCTTTAAATTTAATTTCGGATAATTTTTTAATAATATTTATATCAAAAAGTACCTCGTAGCCGTTTTTATTTGCGATATTTTGTACTTTTCGCTTTGAGACTAGGCCTTGCATATCGGTATAAATTTTGATCAAAACGTTTTTTAAATTTTGTCCGAAACGAAGGCTTTTAACGAGTTGGGTTTGAAAAATAAATCTTTGCATATCAATGCAGTTACAGACATCTTTTTCAAGGTCGTCGGTAACGTCTACTTTATCGTCGCTATCTTCTTCGTTTAGCTTTTGGATTAGATAAGAGACCGTGTTTTTAAGGCTTGCGGAGTGATTTATATCTACGGCGTCAAATTTAATCTTTAACTCGATATTATAAATCCCGTCGTTTAAAAGACTCTTCTCAAAAACGCTTAAAAGATGGAGTAACTCGGTACTTTTACTCTCGCAAAAGATCAAAAAATACTCATTTGAATATCTGCCGATAAGCGTATTTTTAGAGACTTTTTCGTTTAGAAATTTTTCCAGCCGCTCAACTAATCGTTTTAACAAAATATCGGTACTTACAAAGCTATAACGCTCGTTTAGATCGTTTAAATTCTCGATCTTTAGCATTACCGCATTACCGCCGCTCTTTCCTTTAAATTTAGAAGCCTGTTTTGAAAGTAGGCGTAAAATCTCATCTCTACTAAAAGCCTTGGTTATCTGATCTAACGTGCTTGTTTGAAAGCTTTGATAAATTTTATAAACCGTAAAATAAACCTGACACAAAACCAAAATCGTGATCAAAATAATGTCATCGGCGTCAAATTTAACCTCTTCTTTTTTAATAAAAATATAGACTAAAATGATAATACTGAAAAAAAGTATCGAAGATACTTCAAGAGCGGTTTTAAACCGATGGGATCTCTCTTTTAGTTCTGATTTTAGCATCTCACACGTCCAAATGTTTCACGTCTTTTGCGTGCTCTTGTATGTAGTTTCTTCGCGGTTCGACCTCGTCGCCCATAAAGAGATTAAACGTATCTGAGGCACTTACGGCATCGTTTATGTTTATTTTTAGCAAGCGGCGATTTTCCGGATTCATCGTCGTCTCCCAAAGTTGCTCGGGGTTCATCTCGCCAAGACCTTTATAGCGCTGGATATAAGCGCCTTTTTTGGCATTTTTTTCGATCTCTTCTAGCACGTTTAATACGTCGCCTTTTAGCTCGACGCCGCGCTCTTTTATCTTTTGGCTGATATAAAGCGCTTCCTCGTAAAGCGGATTTGTAAATAAATTTTCATTTACCAAAAGCTCTTCTAAGCCGCTTTCGGTTTGTACGTAAATTCGCGCTTCTTCTTCGCTGACGTATGAGTTTAGGATATTGTGTCCCTGCGCCTCTAAATAATTTTTCAAAATTTCATAAATTTCGCCGTAGCTTTTTGAAACGATGTCTGGATTTTCGATCATATATCTAACCGCGGAAATCACGCTAAAACGCTTTTCAAGCTCTTTTAACACGCTTCTATAAGCTGCGACTATCTTTAAAAAGTCTATGAGATCAGCATTTCCTATACCTTCAAACTCAACACCTTCGATGCCGGTTTCGATTAGAAATTCATTCAGCGCTCTTTCGTCTTTTAGATAAATTTCTTTTTTACCCTTTTTATAGCGGTAAAGCGGCGGTTGAGCTAGATAGATATGACCGTTTTCCACGACTTTATGTAAAAATCTAAAGAAAAAAGTCAAAAGTAGCGTCTGAATATGGCTACCGTCGACGTCGGCATCGGTCATGATGATGATTTTGTGGTAGCGAAGCCTCTCAGCGTCAAATTCGTCGCCGATTCCGCAACCTAGCGCGGTTATCATATTTTTTATTTCGTCTGATTTTAAAATTTTATCTAAGCGCGATTTTTCTACGTTTAAAATTTTACCTTTTAGCGGTAAAATCGCCTGAAATACTCTATCGCGTCCTTGTTTGGCCGAGCCGCCAGCTGAGTCGCCCTCCACCAGATAAAGCTCGCTGATGGTAGGATCTTTACTCTGGCAATCGGCTAGTTTACCTGGCAGAGTTCCTATGCTTAGACCCTCTTTTTTACGCGTTAGATCGCGAGCTTTTTTGGCAGCTTCGCGTCCGCGCGCAGCCATCAGCGCTTTTTCCATTATCGCGCGAGCTTCGATCGGGTTTTCTTCAAAATACTTGCTAAGTACCTCAAAAACCATCTTTTGAACGATCGGTTTTACGTAGCTTGAGCCTAGTTTTCCTTTCGTTTGGCCTTCAAACTGCGGCTCGGGAACTTTTACGCTAACTACCGCAATTAAACCTTCGCGGATATCTTCGCCGGTGATTTTCGTGTCTTTTTCGCGGGCTGCGGCGTTTGCTGCGATATAGTTTGTTATCACGCGAGTTAAACCAGCGCGAAATCCCGCTTCGTGCGTACCGCCGTCAGGGGTTTTGATATTATTTACGAAGCTTAATAAATTTTCGCTATAAGTATCGTTGTACATCAGCGCAAAATCGACTAAAACGTCCTCTTCGCCGCCGCTAAAGGATACGGCTTTGCTTACGGCTTCGTTTTTATTCATATCCGTTACAAAGCTCTCAAGTCCGCCCTCGTAGTGAAAGCTCTCGCTTCTACCGTTTCTTTGATCTTTGAAATTTATCGTTATTTTCGGGTTTAGATAGGCTAGTTCGCGAAAACGTTTAGTTAAAATTTCATCGTTAAATTCCGTAACCTCAAAAATGCTGTCATCCGGCCAAAACTCAACCTGAGTTCCGGTTCTATTCGTAGTTTTTATAACTTCTAGATCGCTTTGCGGGATACCTTTTGAAAATTCTTGTCTATGTAGTTTGCCGTCACGTTTGATATTTACGACCAGTTTTTTAGAAAGGGCGTTTACGACGCTAACGCCGACGCCGTGCAAACCGCCTGAAACCTTATAAGTATCTTTATCAAATTTACCGCCCGCGTGAAGTACGGTTAAAACGACAGTTGCGGCTGAAATTTTCTCCGTAGGGTGCATATCTACAGGTATACCGCGACCGTTATCGGTGATGATAGCAGAGCCTTCGCGCGTTAGTTCTACGTCTATCGTATCGCAGTAACCCGCCATCGCTTCGTCTATGGAGTTATCGACGACTTCGTAGATCATGTGGTGTAGGCCGCTTACGTTGGTATCTCCGATATACATGCCGGGGCGTTTTCTAACCGCTTCTAGCCCTTTTAAAACTTTAATATTTTCCGCGCCGTAATTTTGCTGCATTATTTACCTTTTATTTTTATAAATTTATCGGCATTATTACCGTTTTTAGCTCGTTTGAGCTAACCGTAAAAGCTAAATTAGAGTCGTTAAATCCAAATTCGAAATGTTCCTCTTCGATATTTTGCAAGAAATCAAGCAAATATCTATTTTTTACGCCGACGTAAATTTCGCTTTCAAGCCCCGTTGCAAAATCAATCGAAGTTTTAGCTTCCGAATTATCCTCGACTATGCTCTCAAAACTTACCGTTTGCGGGGCAAATACTATTTTGGTACTTTCAGACATGATAGAGACGGTTTTTATGCCTTCTATCATTTTATCTCTGCTTAGTCTTAGACGTTTTTTTATCTCTTGCGGGATTACTCTATTATAATCCGGAAATTTACCGTTAATCAGCTTCGTAAAAAACTCGAAATTTGAGCTTTGAGCTATCAAAGTCGTATCGTCGTAGTAAATTTCTATTTTATCAAAAAATAGTTTTTGGATTTCGCCGATTGCTTTTTTTGGGATTATTAGCGAAAATTCGCTTTGCGTAGGGGTTTCAAGTCTAAAGACGCTTAGTCTTTTAGTATCGGTTCCTACTATGTTAATATAGTTTTGCTTTATATCGATAAATGCGCCGTTTAGCTCAAATTTCGGATTATTGTTGTCGATACTCGGGAATATTTTTTTTAGACTTCGGCCTAGCATTACGGCGTCGACTTCAAATTTATTTTTATTTTCTACGGTAGGAAAATTCGGAAAATCTTCAAATTTATACATAGGAAGTTTGTATTTTGAGTTTTTTTGCTTTATATAGAGATAGTTATTTAGCGTTTCTAGCGTAACTTCTTCGTCTTTTAGACTTCTTATGATATCAAGCAGTTTTTTACCGTTTGCGGTAGCGTTTCCTTCGTCCATGATTTTGACGTTTGAGAGCTTATAGGCTAGACCGATTTCGTGATCGGTTGCTTTGACTTTTAAAATACCGTCTTTAGCTGCGATAAATATATGCGAAGTTATAGCGCTTAAATCTCTTTTTTCTAAATAAGGATTAGCATTGTTTATTACGCTTTCTAGAGCGTTTTTGTTAATTGCGACTTTCATTTTTTTCCTTTTGTTTTTAAATTTCTTTTAGTAGTATTAGTAAGGGACGTGAAAATGTTAATATCCTTTTTTAGTCCCGTAGATAGGTATTTTGCGTCGTTAATAAAATCTTGATTTTTTTCACTTTTATTCACGTTTTTACTCTTTGGTTAAAATTTTATTTTTTAGTTCTTCGACGCGAACTTTAAAGTATTCGTTCGTTTCGATTAGTTCGTTTATTTTTTTGATGCTGTGGCTTACGGCCGAGTGATCTTTCATATTAAAAAACTGCGCGATCTGCGGCATCGAGTTTGGCGTCAAATTTTTAGCCAGATATATCACGATGCGTCTAGCCTCGACGATATTTTTCGAGCGCGATTTACTTTTCATATCGCTAGGTTTTATATTTAGTTCTTTACTCACGGTCTCTACGATGCTCTCTAAATTTATATTTTCGCGTTTTTCTTTTATCTGATCGCGCAGGATGTTTTTAGCAAATTCTAGCGTGATTTCCTGCCTCATTAGCCTTGCGTAAGCGTTTAAATTTATTATCGCGCTTTCGATTTCTCGGATGTTGTCGCCCATGTTCGTAGCGATATAGTTTATGACGTCGGTACCAAGATAAATTTTATCAAATTCGCATTTTTTATTGATAATTGCGATTTTAGTATCAAGTTCTGGCGGCGTGATATCAGCGATTATACCCCACTCAAAACGCGTTCTTAGCCTATCTTCAAAGCCTTTTAGCAGCTTTGGTTGGCGGTCTGAGGTCATCACGATTTGGCCGTTTTTGGCGTGAATCTCGTTAAACGTATGAAAAAATTCCTCTTGGATTTTATCCGTTTTACCTAAAAACTGCACGTCATCGATGAGTAAAACGTCGCAGTTTCGGTATTTTTCGCGAAATCGCTCCATCGAGTGGTTGTTGAGATTATACGTAAAATCCGTGATAAACTGCTCGCTCGTGACGCAAATAACCATTTTGCCGCCGTTTAGGCAAAAATTTCCGACCGATTGTAAAAGGTGAGTTTTGCCCAGTCCCGTCGGGCCGTAGATAAAAAGAGGATTGTAAATTTTACCCGGCTGCTCGGAGACGGCTTTCGCGCTTAAAAATGCAAATTGATTCGAGTCGCCGACGACGAAATTTTCAAAAGTGTAGCTTGGATTTAGCAGGCTGCTTTGTGCTTTTATCTCTTTGACGTCCACTTTTTTGGCCGGTTTGCTTGCGGTTTTGGTCGGAGCTTGGACTTCGACGACCGGCTTTTGCCCGGTTTTTACTTCAAAAAGGTGAGCGATTTTAGCGGCGTATTTGGTCTGGATAAATTTGGCGATAATCTCGTTTGGCGCGTTAAATACGATGTTTGTTGAATTTGAGCTTTTTTCGTTAAATTTAAGCTGCTTGATGTAGCATTCAAATTCCGACGGTAAAATTTCTTTGGAAAGTAGCTCCAAAACCTCGTTTGCGACCAAATTTTTGCCTTTAAGATTGATTCGCTAGATTTTATCTTAAATTTGTTAAAATGGCGTTGAAATTCGTTTTTTCACGGTGTGAAAAAAGCGTGAAAAACTATTGAAAAGGACGAGATGAAAATTTTAGGAATCGATCCGGGATCGCGAAATTGCGGCTATGCTATCGTCGAAAAGACGCCCGTGAAAACTCTTTTGATCGAGGCGGGACTAATCAAAATAAAACCGAATTCTTTACAGTATCAAATCACCGAACTTTGCGAGGGACTTGACCTAATTTTTAAAAATCACAAATTTGATGAAGTGGCGATCGAGGACATATTTTTTGCGTATAATCCAAAAACGGTTTTGAAGCTCGCGCAGTTTCGAGGGGCGCTCAGTCTTAAAATTTTGCAGCTTCACGGCGATTTTGCCGAGTATACGCCACTTCAGGTTAAAAAAACCGTCACGGGTAAAGCCAAGGCCGATAAAGAGCAAGTAGCCTTTATGGTTAAAAAAATTCTGGGTATCACGAAGGAGATCAAGCCGCTTGATATCACCGATGCCATCGCTATCGCGCTAACGCATGCGAATAATTTGCGGCTGAAGGGTTAGTTTTTAGCCAAGCTCGGTTTAAAATTCGCGCTGAAATTTAGTTTATTTCGCGGCGTAAGCGATTAAATTTGATGCTAAAACCAGGCGGTAAATTTAATAAATTTTACTCCGCTAGCCCCAAAGCCCGCAGCTCGTTTAGGCCGTCTGCTATGGGCTCTTTAAATTTTTTAGGACGCGACGTCGGCACGGTTAGCACGATGTCCTCTCGGCCGTCCTCTAAAAAATCTTTTAAATACGCCGTCACGTAGCTAAATTTACTCTCAAACTCCTCGCTAAGCTGATTTAGAGAGTGAAATTTATCTCGTCTTACGACAAACTGCGTTGAAGTATCAAGCACGAAAAGCCGCGCGGGGATACCTCATAATCAAATCCAGAAAGCCTTGCCTCGCTGATATCAAGCGCCCAGTCGGCACGGCTGTAAAAATCTTGTCTAAAAGCGTCTATTTTGAGCTGGAGTTTTGGATTTTTATGCGTCATAAAGCCGCATTTGTTTATGCGAAACGAGGTGATTTTGCCCTTGATTTTGACGCGGCAAAAGAGCACGGAGTCCAGTATGCCGTAGTCGTTAAAGCAAGTATTTTCAAGCAAAACGTCCCTTAAAACGCAAGGACCGAAAAAACAAGATCTAAAAGTACACCCGATAAAATTTACCCCGCTTATCGTCTGCGGATTTGCAAGATCGTTATTAAGCCCTATGTCGCAGTTTATAAACTCTACGTTTTTAAAGACTAGTCCGCCGCTACTTTTATTTTGCGCGCTTTTATCGTCTGTAAAATCAATCAAACGACCTTCTGCTAGATTTGTCGCCGAATTTTCGCTTGCGCCTGCTAACTCGTTTATTAACTGCGCTAAATTTTGCTTAAAAAATTTTTGATTTTGGATTATTTTCATCGTTTTTATTTCGTCGTTTATTTTTATCGCAAAAGGCGTTAAATTTGAGCCATAAGTATAAATTAAACGCCTTAAAAGCTACCAAATTTAGCCAAAATCGCCAAAGTCGGGCTCACTCGTCTTTTTTCTCGTCCTCTTTTTTGCCAATCTTTTCTTTGGCGGTTTTTATGAGATTTTCGGCGGCTTTGTAGAGCTTTTCGCCTAGTTCTTTTGATTTTGCTTTGAGGTTCTCGCCGATCTCGCTAGCACTTATCTCGGTTAGTTTCTCCTCGGTTCGTTTTTCAAAGTCGCTGATCTCTTTTTTGAGCGCTTCGATGCGTTCTTTGGCGTTAAAATTTTCTTTAAGCTTATCGCCGGCCTGGCCGACCTCGCGCTTTAGCTCCTCAAATTTAGCTCCGGCAAGGCTAGCGAATTTATCGATATTTTCGTTAAATTTTAACTCCTCTAGCTGAAGCTCGATCTGGCGCGAAACGTCGTTTTGCAGGCGCTTAAATTTGGCGAAGTAGCTATCTATGGACTCGTCTAGGATTTCGTTTATCACGGCAGCAGACGGCTCCTCTGAGCGCGCCATATCGCGCAGCATCGCTACAAATCTCTCCTCGAGTCTAACAAATTCTCTAGCCTCGCCCAGCAGCCTCTGGCCGTCCGGGGCAAATTTGATCTCCTCGATAAACTTCTCCGTCCTTTTGCCAAGCGCTTCTTTTACGCCCCCGATCGCGCCGCTGATTAGTTCTTTGGCAAAGGCCTGATCGACGTCGGCTATCTCGCACGCCGCCTCGCAGACCGTCCTTGCGATCTCCAGGATGCGCTCTTTGCTCGCTTCGTCCTCGTTTATCGCGCTAAGTACGACGTTTTTGGCGATTTGCTCCACCGTATCTTTCACGTCGTCGCCCTTTTCGATCGCGGTTAGAAACGCCGCCTCGGTGGTTTCTTTTAGGATTCCCAGCAGTTGTAGCTCGCAGAGCATTTTTTCGTCTATCGCGGTTAAAATTTCGTCTTTATCCGCTAGGTCGCTGCTTTTGATGAAATTTTCCATATTTTCAAGTAGCGCGCGAACGTCGTTTTTTATCTCGTCTTTTTGCGCATAAATTTGCCGATCGATCTGCTCTTTTTCGTAGATTAGGCGGTGGATATACTGCTCTTTTGCCTCGCTGAGCGCGTCGCCTGCGCTTTGGATGAGGTTGGCGATGTTTTGACGGTTTAGCAGATCCTCGCCTTTTAGCGCCTCGCAAATTTGCTCAAATTCTTTAGCCAGAGCCGCGTTTGCGTCGCCGCCTTTTGCGCCTTTGATGCTTTTTCTAAACTCGCTTAGCGCAAATTCCCTGATCAAAACGGAAATTTGCGGGTCGTTTTTGTTCTCTTTTATGGTTTGGATGAAGACTAAATTTTGCATGAAAGTCCTTATAGTACGTATTTGCAAACGCGTCTTAGCGCGGAAAATATCTCTAATCGCTCCTGGTTAGAATTAACCAAAACGCTTAGATTGTAGCTTTTGTATTTGCTCTCTTTGCTCGATTTTGACGGCGTTATCTTGTGTTGCCTCTCGCCTACGACGCCCTGCGCGATAGCTTCGGCGTTTTCACTATCAAGCACGATGATTTTGTATTCCCAAAAATTTGGGTATGAGATTTCAGGTTCTTTATTTAGATCGCACGTAGTCGCCACTTTTGCCTCCGCTCTTGCTTTCTAGCGCGATATCAGTTATCTGCATGGTTTTATCTATCGCTTTTATCATATCGTAGATCGTTAGGAGACCGACGCTAACGCCTGTTAGTGCCTCCATCTCGACGCCTGTTTTGCCGTCTATCTTGACGCTAACGGTTAGCTTGTAGGCACAGATTTCGGTTAGCTCGTCGATGTCGCAGTTTATGCCACTGATTAGCAGCGGGTGGCACATCGGGATGAGTTCGCTCGTCTTTTTCGCGCCCATTATCGCGCCTACGACGGCGGTTTGCAGGACGGGGCCTTTTTTGCCCGTGTTGTTTTTGATCGCGTCAAAGGCCTCGCGCGACATTTTTATGATGCCGCTTGCTACGGCTATGCGCGTAGTTACGCCCTTGTTGCTTACGTCGACCATTTTGGGGCGGTTATTTTCGTCTATGTGAGTTAGCATTTTCGTCCTTTCGCCTGAAACGCTAAATTTGCTTAAATTTGAGCTAGGCGGAGTAAATTTATGAGAAGGATTATAACTAAAAAAGCTTAATGAATAAGACAAAAACGCCTCGGCAGGGGGAGTCGAGGCGCCGTTACAAAAAGGAGGTTTTCTTGTCGGACGCCGAAATCATACCAAAAAGGTCTAAATTTTATCCCAATTTTTCGTAAATATATTATTCCTTGCTTTTCGCGTAGGCCAGAGCGCCTGATTTTAGGCGTTTTAGCCCCTCCAGTACGCGCGATCTTTGGGTTGCGATATTGAGGCGTAGGAAGCATTTCTCGGTACCTCTGTACGCGTTGCCGTCGTTTAGCCAAAGTCCCGCTTTTTGGCGTAAAAATTTATGAAAATCGCTAGCGTCGTCACAAATTTCGCGGCAATCAAGCCAGAGCAGATATGTGGCGTCCTGCTCTACAAGCCTGATCTGCGGTAGTTCGTTTTGCAAAAAATCGCTCACGATTTTACGGTTTTGCTCTACGTATTCGCGCATCTCGTCCAGCCATGCTTCGCCTTGCTCAAACGCCGCGATCGCCGCGATACAAGAAAACGCATTGCCCTCGCCGACCTCGTCGTCGTTGATGGCCTTTGCCATTTTGGCGCGCAGTTTTGGGTTCGGCACTACAGCGGTGGAGCTTTGCAGGCCCGCGATGTTAAAGGCTTTAGTCGGCGAAACGCAGGTGATCGAGATGTTTTTGCAAGTCTCGCTCGCGCGGATAAACGGCACGTAGTTTTTGCTAGGGCTCGTGATGTCGCAATGTATCTCGTCAGAGATCACCAAAACGCCGTGTTTAGCGCATAGTTCGCCGATTTTGGCTAGCTTTTCCTCGCTCCAAATTTTACCGACGGGATTGTGCGGGTTGCAAAGGATAAACATCGTCGTTAGCGGATCGGCGAGCTTTTCTTCTAGGTCGGTAAAATCTATATCGTAGCCGCGCCCGTCGTAGGCTAGCTCGTTTGCGAGCGCGACTCTGCCGTTGTTTTCGATGCTGCGGTAAAAGACGTGATAGACGGGGCTTTGGATCACGATTTTATCGCCTACGCTCGTAAATTTGCGCACGGCGGAGCTAATGATCGGGATCACGCCCGTGCAAAAAATCAGCCAGCTCGGGTCAAATTTGACGTCGTGGCGCCTGCTCCACCACGAACAGATGGCCTCGCTCCACTCCTGCGGCACGTACGAGTAGCCAAAAACCCCGTTGTCTAGGCGCTTTTGCAGCGCTTCTAAAATTTCGGGCGCGACCTTAAAATCCATATCCGCCACCCACATCGGCAGTTCGTCGCCGCTTGTTTTCCATTTCGACGAATACGTCCCGCCTCGCTCTACAGGCGCGTCAAAATCGTATTTCATTTGCTCTCCTTGTGTGATTTTTGCGGGTATTTTAGCAAATTTCGGGCGTAAATTTACAAATTTAATCGTATTTGTATTTTTGAAATTAATTTTTAATGCGATATTTTTTATAATTTGGATTAAATCCTTCAAGGAGCTAAAATGATAACGATAAACTCGCGACTAGCAAGCCCGAATTTAAAGATCGACAAATCTCTTGCCAGGTTGATTCAAGGTTTTATTTACAGGCATTTGCCGGATGCCGAGCACGAGGGATACAGACACGAATCCAGCGGTAAAATTTTTAAACGAACGAATTTCGATTTTTTGCTAAACGGGGCTGATTTACGCGTTAGATTTACCTCTTACGAACCGGAATTTGAAAAAATAATCGCGCTTGCCGTGCTAAAAGACGGGCTAAATTTGGGAAAAATCCACATACTAGATACTACCGTTGCAGTTAGCGAACACAGAACTACGCAAAGCAAAGCAAGGCTGCAAGGCTGCGTGATATGCTCGGTACAAGGGCTTTTGGGGCATAAAGTCTATTTAGAACCGCAAGATTCAAGGCATCTTGAGATGATGAAAACAAACGCTTTGCAAAGATTTGAAACGCTTTCAGGGTGCAGATACGAGGGCGAATTCGAGCTAAATTTGCTCCGCCAAGATTTAGGAAAACCGCTTTATTTTTACTACGGCAACAACCAAACGCCGGCAAAAGCGTGGCCTGCGGTTTGGGATATCAAGGCCCTGCCAGAGCTCATAAATACGGTGCTAGACGCCGGAGTAGGCGGCGGATGTATGAACTGCGGAGCGGGGTTTTTAGAGACGATATAGATAAGCCGCGCATAACCGCTTTGACGCGGTTAAATTTATAAAGCCGTTTTATGCTAAATTTAACGAAAGCGGCTTGATTTATTTCGCAAAAATCTTTATAATACGGCTCAAATTCGACCCAAAGGATAAGCTTAATGCTTTGCCCCATGTTTAAGACTCTTTAATCTTAACAAAAAAACAGCCAAATTTTTAAACAATTTCACGTTTTTAAACATTGATATAAATTTATTTCTATCGCCGCGAGGAACGCATTGTAATTGCATTTTTAAAAACAAAGCCAAACAGCGCCTAAAATTCGGGCGAAATTTATTTAGCAGGGTTTTTTATAAATTTTACTTTAGCTTGCGAAAAAGCGGTTGCCACCCGCCTTTTACTTACGCTCTCTTGGACGATTTTGACGGAGGCTTAAATTTGCTCCCAGCGGCAGGCTACGTGCCTAGCCTTGGTCGCAAATTTGGGCGCCAACCGCCAAACTCGCCTCAAGATAACGCAATTAAAATTTAAATCCAAAAATCACAAAATTTAAAAAAGGAATCAAAATGATAAAAAGTTACGTTACGGGCTTCCCGCGAATCGGAGAAAAAAGAGAGCTAAAACGCGCGCTTGAGGGTCTTTGGAGTAAAAAAGAGGGTTTTAGCGAGGAAAATTTGCTAAGCGTCGCTAAAACGCTAAAAAATAGACACTGGCAATACCAAAAAGACGCCGAAATTTCAGCTATCAGCGTGAACGATTTTTCGCTTTACGATTTGATGCTAGACGCCATCGTGGCATTTGGCGCGGTGCCGCCTAGATTTGCGAATTTAAGCGGATTAGAGCAGTATTTTGCCTGCGCTCGCGGCAACGAAAAAGGCGTAGCGATGGAGATGACTAAGTGGTTTAACACGAACTACCACTACATCGTGCCCGAACTTAGTGCTCAGACGACCTTTAAGCTTGACGCGTCAAAAATCATTAACGAATACGAAGAGGCAAAGGCTGCGGGCGTAAAAGGCAAGATAAATTTAATCGGCCCTATCACGTTTTTAGCGCTTTCAAAGACCACCGACGGCAGCTGCGCGCTTTGCCATTTAGACGCGCTAACGGCGCAATACGTCAAGCTTTTGGAGCAAATTTCAAAGCTAGACGGCGAAATCCTAGTCCAGCTAGACGAGCCGATATTCGTAACTAGCAAGGGCGACGCGCTAACGGATAAAATCGCGCCCGTTTACGAGAAGCTAACCGCGGCCGCAAGCAACGTGAAAATCGTATTTATGACCTATTTCGAACACGCGCTAAAAGCCGTGGACGAAGCGCTAAAAACTAAAATTTACGGCATCGGGCTTGATTTTGTTTACGGCGAGAAAAATATCGAGGCTCTGCCTGCTATCGTAAACTCTAACGTAAAGCTTTTCGCCGGCGTCGTAAACGGCAGAAACGTGTGGAAAAGTAACATCGACGAGCGCGTAAATTTTGTCAAGCAAATAGCGCAAAAACTAGGCGGCAAGGACTTTTACGTAGGATCTAGCTGCTCGCTGCTCCACGTGCCTTTTACCCTAAAATACGAAGAAAAACTAAATCCCGAGGTCAAAAGCTGGCTAAGTTTTGCCGTTGAGAAGCTAAGCGAAATCGCAATCATCGCAAAGCTCGCAAACGGCGCGGCGCTAAACGAAAACGAAGCTAAAATTTACGCCGAAAATAAAGCCAGCGCTAATTCCCGCGCAAATTCTGCTCTCATCCACGACGCCGCTGTCCAGGCTCGCGTCGCGAATTTGACCAAATTCGAGCGCGAAGAGAAGTTTGAAGACCGCATCAAAATCCAGCACGAAGTCCTAAACTACGGCATCTTGCCGACTACGACGATAGGTAGTTTCCCGCAAACGGTAGAGCTTCGCGTTCTGCGCCAAAATTTCAAAAAAGGCGAGATCAGCGAGCAGCAGTATAACGACGGTATCAAAAAATACATCGACGAGTGCGTGAAATTTCAAGAAGACGTCGGACTTGACGTGCTAGTCCACGGCGAGCCGGAGAGAAACGATATGGTCGAGTATTTCGGCGAGCAGATCAAAGGCTACGCGTTTAGCGAAAACGGCTGGGTACAAAGCTACGGCAGCCGCTGCGTGAAGCCGCCTTTGCTTTTCGGCGACGTGAGCCGTCCAAAAGCGATGACGGTCGAGTGGATATCCTACGCGCAAAGCCGCACGAAAAAGATAATGAAAGGCATGCTAACGGGCCCGGTAACCATCCTAAACTGGAGCTTCGTGCGCGACGACAAGCCGCGAGCCGATATCGCTAAACAGCTTGCTCTATGCATCTACGACGAGATCGCCGATCTGCAAGACGCGGGCATAAAAGTCATCCAAGTAGACGAAGCCGCGTTTAAAGAGGGCTATCCGCTACGCGACGAAAACATCGGAGCATACGAGAAATTTTCGGTCGATTGCTTTAAGCTCTCGGTCGCTTCGGCTCGCGCGCAGACGCAGATACACACTCATATGTGTTACTCGGAGTTTAACGACATCATCAAGACCATCGAGGCGATGGATGCCGACGTCATCAGTATCGAGACGGCTCGCAGCGGTAACGAACTGCTAAAAATCTTTAAATCCGTCGGCTACAAACAAGAAGTGGGCCCGGGCATCTACGACATCCACAGTCCGCGCGTACCGAGCATCGACGAGATGGTCGCGCAGATCAGGGCGCTGCTAGAAGTGTTGCCTAAAGAACAACTCTGGATCAACCCCGACTGCGGCCTAAAAACCCGCAAATGGGAAGAGGTCGAGCCGAGCCTAAAAAATCTCGTGCAAGCCGTTAAAATCGTGCGAAATTCGTAAATTTAGAGCTTCGCTCAAATCTCGCCGCCTTTTTTGCTAATTTAGCAAACGGGCGGCGGTTTAAATTTAGCGGCTTTGCGCTAGATTGATTTTACTTTTTTGGCGCGAATTTAGCGCGGGTTAAATTAGGCTTGGATTTTGCAAATAAAGCTCGTAGCAAAGTAAATTAAGTTTTATTCCGCGCCGCAACTGTAAATTTAGCCGCAAACACCGCATTTTCTACATATTAAATTTGGAAATTTCATGCTAAAAGAAAAAATTTTAAATAAAGAAAAAAATCTTTTGCTCTACGCTTTGACGCCGCCAAAGGCCGAATTTGACGAGGCCAAGCTGCGCGAGATAGCAGATCGCTGGACGGCGCGCATAGAGAGCGTAAACGCCGACGGACTCGTGCTTTACGAGGTGCAAGACGAAAGCGACAGAAGCGACTCGCAAAGGACTTTCGAGTTTAGCGGGACGCTAAGTCCGCAAAACTACTACGCAAACTACCTAAAAGTCGCGACGCCTAGCGTTTTTTACCGAGTCGCGGGCGGATACGACGAGAGCGAGTTTCGCGCGGCTTTGGCGGCTCAGAGCGCTGATTTATGCGTGCTTGTCGGAGCTACGTCTAGCGCGCAAAAAACAAGGCTGGATTTGACTCGCGCCTACGAGATTGCGGGCGAATTTACAAATTTAGCCTCAGGCGGCGTATGCATCGCCGAACGCCACGGCAAAAAGGGCGATGAGCCGCAGCGAATGCTGGAAAAAATCCGCCTCGGGGCTAAATTTTTCGTCTCGCAGGCGATTTTTGATGCGGATTTAGCGCGCAAATTTTTAGAAGACTGCGCGGCGGCCGAGATTAGCGAGCCGATATTTCTCACGTTTTCGACCGCGGGCAACCCAAAAACGCTGGAATTTATAAAGTGGCTGGGCGTGAGCGTGCCCCAAAGCGTCGAAAGCAGGCTAAATGCAAGTGCGGATTATCTGGCGCAAAGCTGCGAAATCATCAAAGAGATTTGGAGCGAGCTTAAAAGCTTCGGCGATAAAAACGGGCTAAATTTAAGCGCGAACGTCGAAAGCGTGATGGCAAAGCGCGCCGAGATCGAAGCGAGCCTAGAACTAGCCCGCGAGTTTAGGCTGCTTTAAGGCAAGCGGTAAATTCGGGCGACAAACGCGCGAAATTAAGGCGTAAAATCGCGCCGCAAAGCAAATTTTACCTTCGCGCGGTTTTGGTTAAATTGATGCTTTTGTCCGGAATTTAATCCGTAAGCGCTAAATTTAAAGGAGCGAAATTTAAGCATAAAATCGCGGATAAAGCCCGAAAATACGCGAACGGCGCAGGGTGTAAATTCGCTTTTGTGCTGGCTTTAAATTTAGCAGCTCTTGCTAAAAGCTAAAATTTTACGGAACGCTAAATTTAAAACCGCTAAATTTAAGCAGCGTTTAGATAAATTTACTCGATTTGCTCGTTTGCGGACGGGGTTAAATTTACGCGTAAATAGCGGCGACTAAATGCGAAACAAAGCGGCAAACGGCGTAAATTTAAGCAAAATCGCGGGACGAAAAGCGGCGTAAATTTAATAAAAAGCAAGGCGAAAAAGCCGTAAAATTTAAGCGCGAACGTTAGGTTAAAATTTAGCCGCCTTGCCTAAAATCAATCGCCGCACCGAAATTTAGCCGTATTTAGCTGCTTTGGTTTGCGGGCCGTAAACCGTAAAAAGCCGCCAAACCGCGTAAAGGAGTTAAAACGGAGACTTTATTTACCTTTATTTTCGTCGGCGCATTTGTAGCGCTTTTTGCGCTTCCGGCGGCTTCTAATCTTTTTGCGGCTTTGGGCGAAAAACCCGCTCCAAACTCGCCCGCGAGCGAGCTTTCGCCGGGGCTAAAAGAGCTAGAAAACGAGCGCGCAATTTTGGTCGCCGCTACCAAAAAAGCAAATTTGATCGGCCTTGGCACTGGCATTTGCGCGGGCGCTGCGATAACGTATCTCTTAGACGCGATTTTCGGCGCTGCGATAGGCGCGCTCGTTTATACTTTTACGGCGATGCTTATCACCGCATCAAAAAGGCGCGAATTTAGGGCGAATTTTAAGCGCCAAATCATAGAAAAGATCGTAAAAAAGCACGGTCTTAGCTACGATAAAGACCGCGGGCTGGGGCTTGACGAGTTTTTTACGATTTATGATTGTACGGTGCATCAGTGGAGCAGCGAGGATCTCATAAGCGGCGAGATAGAGGGCATTCGCGTCAAATTTAGCGACTTTTATGCCGCCAAAATGGTAAAAAAGAAAAATAACACCGAAACGGTCGTGCTATTTCGGGGCGTGCTTTTTAAGGCCGATTTTAACAAAACCTTAAGCTCTATAATTCAAATTTCGCATGTAAACTCAAGAAATTTAGCAATCTACGGCAAAAAGGCGAATATGGACGACGTGAGATTCGAAGAGATCTTTGACGTCTATACGACCGACCAGATCGGCGCTAGATACGCGCTCAGCCCGGCGCTAATGGAAAAATTTACCCAGCTTTGCCTAAGACTAGACGCGCCCGTAAACGCCGTTTTTAAGGACGGTCAAATTTTTATCGCCGTCGAGACTCGGCGCGACGACTTTGAGCCTATGCCTTCTAAATCGCTAACGGACGAGGCAACTTTGGCTGCTTACGAAAGCGAGATAGAAAGCTTTACGCAGATAGTAAAAGAGCTAAGTTTAAACCGCAAAATTTGGTAGCGCGGCAACGCGGCAAGCGGCGCGCAAACGAAAACGAAAGGGAAAAATGTTTGAACTAAATAACGAACAAAGGGCGTATTTCGGGCTTGATGCCGTGCAGGAGAGCTGGGAGCGGGTAGAGTTTGCCGGGGATAAATTTAGACCCGCTAGCGTGCTGTATTTTGAGGGCGACGTCATCAAAAAGCACGTGGTTTCCACGGATGAGCGTTATGCGGAATACAGCTACGACGAGGCGACTAAGGGGCGCGAGATACTGCTGCCTAAAACCGCAAAAGGTAAGGAGGCAAAGCTAACGCCCGCAAATTTTGAAAAGCGCACGCCTCTTGGAGTCTATCTGTACGCCGATAAATACAGCCTGCGAATCGCTAGCTTTGCCTCGCAGACCACGTTTTACGACAGCGTGTGGAAGAGCGGACACGGACGGGGGATGGATTTTAGAAGCGAGATAGAGCGCTTTATCGCGCAGTCGGATTCGGATCACGCGCGCAAGATCGAGGAGTTTAAGAAAGCAGGCCGTAAAAATATCAAATTTAAAAGCGGGGATTTTTTCCGCTTTAAGCTTGACCGCAACCGCTACGGCTTTGGCAGGGTGATTCTAGACGGGCATAAACTGCGAAAAAGCGGCCTTTTACCGGAAGGCCACGCGATGCTAGGCTTTATGGGAAAACCCGTTTTTGTCGAGCTTTTTGCGTATGCGTCGCATGGCGAAGCAAGCGCGGGCGAGCTGATGTCGCGCCCTAGGCTGCCTATGGACGTGATGTTTGACAACGCGTTTTTTTACGGCGAATTTGAAATTTTCGCGCATGAAAAGGTTGATGCCTCGCAGCTTGATTTTCCGATGAGTTTTCACGTTAGCCCCGAGCGGACGTATTTGCAGTGGGGATTTATAGAGATCTGCTCAGACGAGCAAAGCGTGATGAAGGCCGCCTCGCGCGAGCTAAAAGAGCTGATAGAGGAAAATAATTTGAAATTTAACTGCATCGGTTTTAGCCCGCGATACGCGCAGTTTGAGATCGCTGAAATTTTACGCGGCGAGGAGCTTGCCTACCAAACAAACGACCTAAGAGACCCCGAAATCCGCTGGGCGAGGCAGGAGCTGATGCGCATTTTCGGACTCGATCTGGCTAAAAGCTACTTTGAGAACGCGCAAAGGCTAGGCGTTAAGACGGTTTTGGAGTTGTGAAGCTTGCGCGGCGAAGCTAAATCGGGCTAAATTTAGCGCCGAATTTATAAATTTTAGCGCTATACGAGCTAAAATCGCACTCGTTTACAAAGCCTCGGCGCGAGAATTTACGCTAAAATTTTAAAATTTCGTCGTAGCACAGATGAAACTCGCAGCCGCGAGCGGAGATTTTTCTATCTGCATGAAAGTGCCCGAAGTACCATTTCTCGGGCTTTGCAAGCTCAAAAATCCGCTCTAACATGTCCGTAGTCGGATCGTAAACCGCTCCGCCGCCTAAAAACAGATCGCTAAGCGCAGACATCAAAAAAGTAGGCGCCGTGTGGCTTAGCACCGCGTCTATCTTGCCGCCCGCGCTCTTAAAACGAGCTAGATTGCTAATCGCGAAATTTAGCTCGCTCTGGCTTGGGATTTCTGCGTCCCAGTAGCTTACGTTTAGCCTGCGCCAAGCTCTATCGATACTAAACGCTCCGCCGAAAGCTAGTAAATTTCGCCCGTCTATCTCGTAAATTTCGCCGCGCCTAAGCCAAAATAAATTCTCCCCTCCGACGCCTACCTTGCCGCCGAATTTTTCCTCGGTCGGTAGGCCGTAGAGTAGGTCGAAATTTTCGTGGTTGCCGTCGATAAAAAGCAGCGTATACGGCAGTCTGCCCAGCTGCTCTCTAACGAGCCGCTCATTTGACGTATCGCTAAAAAATAGACCAAAATCTCCAAGCACGACCACGTAGTCCTCGCGTGTAAAATTTCGGCTCAAAAAGGCCTTGTTCGTGATTTTGTGAAGCTCCGCGATCCCGTGCGTATCGCCGCAAAGGTATATCATTTTTTCTCTTTTTGATTTAAATTTTAGCGTGATTTTAGCTAAATTCGGGCGAAATTTAGCTTTGCGGTAGATGAGGTTAAAAAATCGCCGTCTTGTTTGCGGTAAATCCTGCGCAATCGTTTGCGTTTTTGTCGTGCGGTCTTTGCAGACGCGCTAAATTTAGCAAATGCAAGCCGCGTTTAATAAACTTGGCGCAACCGTCGGACGGCTTGGAGCTTTTTTACGTGCTTGTAGCGTTTTGCCTGAGATTGGAGCGGTTAAGTCGTTAAATTTAAGAGTGACTCGCAAAAAAAGCGGTAGCCCGGTTCGTAAAATCAAAATTTAGTTTAGCAATTTGCGTTATTTTGCGATTTTTTCGCAAAATTTAGCCGTTTTATTCAAATTTAGCGCGCTTTTAGCGTGTCTGAAGCTACGGCATTTTTAACTGCTTGCTTTGACGCTTAGCGCGTTGCAGCCTAAGATAAAGCTTAAGTCTTTGCGGTATTTACGGCGAGCAATTTTGCGTCGCTTTCATTATAGTTTCGGCGCCGTTTTTTGAGCTTTTTGAGGTTTACTAACCAAATTTCGGCTTGATTTAGCGTAAATTCGGCTCATGCGGCAAATTTTTGCTAGCGCGCGGCGGCTTTATATATTTCTAAATTTTTACACGGCGCAAGCATGGAGGCGGCCTAAATTTTAGCGGACTTAGCCTGGCCGCCGGTTTGCTTTTTATTGTAAGGTTTGTTGGATTAGGGCGCAGATGCTTTAGCGATTAGAGACTCTCGTCCGTCTTTTAGGCGCCTTAGATCTAAAAGACGGATTTTGGCCGGCACAAATTTAATATTTCTTACGCTATTTTTCGCAGTCTTTTGCGGTTAGCTCTACTTTGCTAAAAAGCGCACCGCTTGGTAAACGGTAATTCATCACGATACTTTTTGCTTTTTGTAGTAGCATAAGGGTGTTTTTATCAGAGCAGAATTCTTCCGTCAAAAGCTCTTTCATGCTAGACGCAAATTCTTTTTCATATTCGTCCGAGATGGTTTCCCAGTCTATATTTTGCGAGTTTTTAAAGACGTATTCGTAGGCGATTACCTCGTCTTTGCAGCTTACTTCGGTAGCTTTTATGTTTTCATCTTCCATTTGATTTAGCGCTGATTTGCCGCCGATGACGGCTAGTCTTAGATACGGGCTACACTCGGCTCCGGCTAGAGCTAGAGCCAACGCGCAAACGAGACAAATTTTTCTCATCTTTTGGGCGTTACTAGCATATTGACGTAGCGACCTTCCAGTAGCGGCTCTTTATCGCGGTCGGAGACCTCTTTTACCATTTCCCAGACTTTTTGTAGCATCGCGACGCCGGCTTCTGGGTTGCTCATCTCGCGGCCTTTTAGAAATACGCGAAATTTGACGTGTTTGCCGTCTTCTAGAAATTCAAGCGCGTGCTTGACTTTATAGTTGATGTCGTTTTGAGCGATTTTGACGGAGAGTTTGATCTCTTTTACTTCGATTGTTTTTTGCTTTTTTTTGGCCTCTTTTTGCTTTTTTTCCTGCTGGTAGCGGAATTTGCCGTAGTCCATTATCTTGCAAACGGGAGGTTTAGCGTCAGGCGCGATTAGCACTAGATCAAGCCCCATTTTCTCGGCGATTTTCAAGGCCTCTACTCTTGGAATGACGCCGTATGCGGTGCCGTCGTCCCCCACGCATCTTACTTCGCTCGCTCTGATATCTTCGTTGAGCAACACTTCGTTTTCTTTAGCCAATTAGTTTTTTCCTTTAAGTTGAAATTTGTTGATTATATCCAAAAATATTGTGTTTTTATTGTATTTTTCGTAGAAATTTATTGCGCCGTGACAATTTTTGCGGATTTTGGTAAAAGCCAGGCTTAGCATAAAGCCGCGCCTAGCTTAAATTTAGCGGATTTTCGCTCCGGCTTCAAAAACTTACCTCGGCGAGTTTTGATTTGAGTAACTCGACGAATTCGTCCAGTTTCATATCTTTTTGCTCCCTAGTCGTGCGGTCGCGCAGGGCGATAGAGTTATTCGCCGCTTCATTGTCGCCCAGTACTGCGATCATCGGCACGCGTTGTTTTTCTGCGGTGCGGATGCGTTTGTTTAGGCTCTCGTTTTTACTCGCGATTTCGCTATCTACGCCGATTTTGCGAAGCTCTTTGGCGACGGTTTTGGCGTAGTCTAGGTGCGCGTCGCTGATCGGCACGATGACTACTTGCGTTGGAGCGACGAAAAACGGCAGCTCGCCGCCGGTGTGCTCGATTAAGATGCCGATAAATCGCTCGAAGCTTCCCAGTAGCGCGCGGTGTAGCATGACGGGGCGCTGACGTTCGTTATTTGCGTCGATGTAGCCCAGATCAAAGCGCTCAGGTAGGTTAAAATCGACCTGGATCGTGCCGCATTGCCACTTTCGTTTTAGCGCGTCGGTGATTTTGATGTCGATTTTTGGACCGTAGAATGCGCCGCCGCCCTCGTCGATACCGTATTTAAAGCCGTTTTCGTCAAGCGCTTCTTTTAGCGCTTTGGTTGCCGTTTCCCAAATTTCGTCCCCGCCGATCGCTTTTGCAGGCTTGGTCGAAATCTCCATCTCGTAATGAAAGCCGAAATTTTCCATTATTTTGCCGGCAAATTTTAAAATTTCTAGGATATTTTCTTTGATTTGGCTTGGCATACAAAAGATGTGCGAGTCGTCCTGGGCAAATTCGCGCACTCTAAAAAGTCCGTGTAAAACGCCGCTTTTTTCGTGGCGGTGCACGACGCCGTACTCGAAAAATTTAAGCGGCAAATCGCGGTATGAGCGGATATCGCTTTGATAGACCTTGATGTGGCCGACGCAGTTCATCGGTTTTATGCCGTATTCTGCCTCGTCGATCGTCGTAAAGTACATATTTTCTTTATAGTTTGCGTAGTGGCCGCTCTTTTTCCATACGTCGGCTTTTAGTAGCTCTGGTCCGCGCACCGGCTCGTAGCCTCGGTCGCGGTGAGCTTTATATAAAATTTGCTCGAGTTTGGAGCGTAAACGTCCGCCGTTTGGTAGCCAGATCGGTAGGCCGCCGCCGACTTCTTCGTCGAATGTGAACAGCTTCATCTCGACGCCAAGCTTTCTGTGGTCGCGTTTTTTGGCCTCTTCGATGATGCGGATGTGCTCTTTTAGGCTCTCTTTATCGGCAAATGCCGTGCCGTAAATGCGGTTTATCATCTCGCGCGTTTCGTCGCCGCCAAGATACGCGCCGGCTATGCGGGTTAGTTTAAAAAATCTTAAAAATTTGGTATTTGGCAAGTGCGGTCCGCGGCACAAATCCTCGAAATTTCCTTGCTTGTAGCTGCTGACTTCGCCCTCGGGGATGCGTTTTAGCACCTCTTGTTTTAGCTCGTCGTCTTTAAATTTATCGCTCATAAAGGCTTTTGTGGAGCTTGCTTTTACGATGTCAAGCTTTGCTTCAGCGAGCTCTTTCATCTTGGCCTCTATCGCCGCTAGATCTTCGTCGCTAAGCTTGCTGTTGGCCTCATCAACCTTAAAATCATAATAAAATCCGTCCTCGACGTTTGGTCCGACGAAAAATTTAGCCTGCGGATAAAGCTCTTTGATCGCCTGCGCCATGAGGTGCGCACAGGAGTGTCTGATGACGTTTAGCGCGTCGGGGGAGTTGTCAAAATAAATCGGTTCTGCGGCGTTTTCTCGCCCGTTGATACTCTGTGTATCGACTATGTTTCCATCCAGTTTGTATGCGATGATATCGCTCATTTTGCGTCCTTTTTTATCGAAACATCTTTCTTACGCTGAAAGAATTGGGCTTGATTTTAGCTAAAATGTTTTTAAGCTTTACTTAATGTTTTATTTGATTTGGGTTTAAACGGCGGTCAAATTTGACTTTCGAATATAGCAAAATATATTGACTATATCATAAATCTTGTCAAATCGATAATATTTTCAATATAATTTATTATACTTTAAGAAAACTAACGATAATATTTCATCGAATGGATCATGCATTTATCTCGTCTTTGCATTGTTTTGATTCATTTTTCTCCCAAATTGCGCAAAGGAGTGGTTGCCTTTGCGCTTTAATCACTAAATTTTACTTCAAAATAAAACGTAATATACTTTTAGCTTTAGTAGGCAAATTTGGCGAAAATTTGGCGTTTGAGTTTACGGCGCGAAAGATAAAGCAAAATTTAAAAAATTGAGTTAAAAGAAGCGAATGGTGGCCCCGAATGGACTCGAACCATCGACCACTACCATGTCAAGGTAGTGCTCTACCAACTGAGCTACGGGACCGAACTGCGAATAAATTAAAAATGCGAATTTATCTAAAATTACATTGAAGTTTGCTTAAATTTTAGATTTATTTGAGGTTTTGAAATGAAATTCGATTAAAAAATCCCTTTTAAAATTTAAGGTAAATAGATATAAGTTACATAAAAATTATATTTTAAATAAAAATAATCAAAAAAATTAAAATAATTTTCGTAAGAAAATCAGGAAAAATCATAAAATGTTTCAAATTTTCCCTAAATTTAGGGATTTATAAAATAGAACAAATTTTTAATAAAACTCATAGTAAACTCACGATATTATAACTATAATGTTATTACGATATTTCATCCAAAGGAGGACGTATGCAAGAGCAAATGTCAAGACGCGATTTGTTAAAGCTAGGCATGGCGGGTGCGGGCGCGCTAGCACTCGGTGCGGTAAATGCGCAAGCAAGCGCGTTAAACGCAAAAGACGTCAAATTTGACGAAGAGTGGGACGTGATCATCATCGGCAGCGGCTTTGCGGGGCTTGCGGCGGGCTTAAAAGCGGCGCAAAAAGGTAGCAAGGTACTAATCCTGGAAAAAATGGGCCGTATCGGCGGAAACTCCGTCATCAACGGCGGCGGTATGAGCGTGCCGATGAACCCCGTGCAGGAAAAAACGGGCATCAAGGACAGCAAAGAGCTATTTATGAACGACTGCCTCAAAGCAGGACTTGGCATCAACCACCCCGAGCTTTTGGAGACATTGGCCGATCGCGGCCTAGACGCGTTTAAATTTCTCGTCGATAACGGCGTGCAGTTTAAGATGGATCACTGCGCGCACTTCGGCGGACACAGTGTCGCGCGCTCGATGCTAACTACAAACGATAGCGGCTCTGGCTATATCCAGCCGATGCTTGAAAAATTTGAAGCGCTAAAAGATAAGGGCTGCGAGCTTCGACGCCGCGCGAAATTTGATGATTTCGTAATGGACGGTGATCGCGTAGTGGGCGTGACGATCAGAGAAGAGTATAGATTCGACGACAAGCTTTACAGCGACGACCTAGAAAACACGAGCGGCACGAAAAAGACGCTAAAAGCGAACAAGGGCGTAGTACTCGCAGCGGGCGGATTTTGCCGCGATAAAATTTTCCGCAAGCTGCAAGACCCGCGCATCCCTGATGACGTCGATAGTACGAACCACCCGGGAGCCACCGCTGGCACGCTGCTAAAAGCTTTTGAGATCGGCGCTTATCCGGTGCAGGTCGATTGGATACAGTTTGGTCCGTGGGCGAGCCCCGATGAGAAGGGTTTCGGTACCGCTCCGATCCTAACTCAGCAAGGCACGTTTAAATACGGTATCGCCGTGGACGTGCGCACGGGCAAGCGCTTTATGAACGAGCTAGCCGACCGCAAAACGCGCGCGGACGCGGAGTTTAAAATTTTGCGCGAGGATCCGAAAGCCTATCCGATAACCTTTGCCGATACCAAAACGGCGTTTAAAGACCTAAGCGAAGAAGTCGTGCAAAAGGGCATGGCAAGCGGCAAACTAGTGGGCGAGTGCGCTACGCTAGACGATATCGCTAAAAAATACGGCGTGCCTGCGGACGCGCTAAAAGAAACCGTCAAGAAGTATAACGAAGGCGTAAAGGCTAAAAAAGACGAGTTCGGCAAGCAAGAAAGCACGCTAAGCGAGATCAACGAGGCTGGACCGTTCTACGTCATCCGCCTATCGCCGAAGCCTCACCACACTATGGGCGGACTAAAAATCAATACCAAAGCCGAGGTTATCTCAAGCAAGACGAATAAGCCTATCCCGGGTCTATATGCGGCGGGCGAGATCACAGGCGGAACGCACGGAGCGAGCAGGCTAGGTACGGTTGCGATAACAGATTGCATAGTGTTTGGGATGATAGCTGGAGAAAATATTTAAATTTGCGGCGTCTTTCGGACGCTTTTTGCGGATTTCGTTAAAATTTGACTCGATAGGCTACATGCCTTATCTTCGTCAAATTTTAACTTCAAAACCCCAAAAATCGCCTCGAAATACTTGCAAATTTTATTTAGTGTCGCAGGCTAAATTCGGCTTGCGATATTTCATTAAATTTGACGGCAAATTTGATGTGCGGCGCGGTAGCGCCAAATTTAACCTGCACGCAGTGCAGCAACCTCTAACGTGCAGTGGGGTTAGAGAGGGCTTGGGAGAGGAAGGGGTTTCTACTTACGAAGCGTCGCCCCTTCCTCTCCCAAAGAAAGAATAAAGTAAGCTGCAAAGTAAAGCTGAAATGTAATTCAAGCCCCTTACCCCTTAATAAGAAAAGACAAATTTAAAGTTGCCGCGTATAGCGTGCTATGAAAATTAAAAACCAAATTTGCCCCTCAAATTTAACCGCCGAATTTGAGTTTAAATTTGAGCTCAAATTTGAGTTAAAAAGAGTTTTAACGACGAAGAAATTTAAAAAAGAAAAAGCTAAAGAGACTGCATCTCTTTAGCCGACACCTCATAGAAAGGAATTCGCATGAAACATAAAGCGTTTCTCGCCTTGTGCGCATCTATGCT
>CAUQCZ010000002.1:0-24814 GCA_963516335.1 uncultured Campylobacter sp.
AATTTATCCTCTGCGCCGGGATCTTTGTTGATATCGGGATGATACTTGCGCGCCAGCCTCCTATACGCCTTTTTTATCTCGTCTGCGGAAGCCTTTTCGGACACGCCTAACGTTTCGTAAAGACTATTGCTCATATTATATCCTTTTAGTCAATTAATTTTATAGCGATTATAGCACAAAGCTTTAGCGTATGTCAATCAAGTATAGTAAATAAAATAATTTTAAACGGCTTAAAGAATAATTAACTTTACATTGAGCTTAGCGCCATATAATCGCGCTTTGAAAAATTTTATCCAAAAGGAAAAGCAATGAAAAAGATAACCGTATTATCTTTGGCTACGTCTTGCGCAATCTTTGCCGCAAGCATAAATTTTAACGAACCGGCAGAGGATTTTACTAGAATAAATCCCGAATTTAATAAAAACGTCGTCCTCTCCTACAATAGCTCCATCGCCGATGCTAAAAAATCAGTCGTAAATATCTCCACTACAAAAACGCTAAACGGCGCGGGAGCCGATATGGGCGATATGTTTAACGATCCTTTTTTTAAAGATTTCTTCGGCTTTCAGTTTAACATCCCTCAAGAAAAGCAAAAAAGCAGTTCTTTAGGATCTGGCGTCATCATCTCCTCCGACGGCTACATCGTGACGAATAATCACGTCGTAGAAGATAGCGACGAGATCGTAGTCACGCTGCTAGATAGCGACAAAGAGTACAAAGCTAAAATCATCGGCACCGATCCCAAAACCGACCTAGCTATCATCAAAATCGACGCTAAAGAGCTAAAAGCCATACCTTTTGCCGACTCGGCTAAGCTAATGGAAGGAGATATAGTTTTTGCCATCGGAAATCCTTTCGGCGTGGGCGGCAGTATCACTCAGGGTATAGTCTCAGGCCTAAATAAAGACAACATCGGACTAAATCAATACGAAAATTTCATCCAAACCGACGCTTCGATAAATCCTGGCAACTCAGGCGGCGCGCTAGTCGATAGCCGAGGCTACCTAGTGGGTATAAACTCAGCTATCCTTAGCCGCAGCGGCGGAAACAACGGCATCGGCTTTGCCATCCCGTCAAATATGACCAAAGATATCGCCAAAAAACTCATCGAAGACGGCAAGATCGAGCGCGGATATATCGGCGTGATGATAGCAAATCTCAACGAGCAGCAAAAAGAGATCTACAAAAATAAAGAAGGCGCGCTAATTAGCAGCGTAGAAAAGGGATTGCCGGCCGATATCGCGGGCATTAAACGAGGCGATCTGGTCGTAAAAATCGACGATAAAGATATCAAAAACGCAAACGACCTAAAAAATCTCATCGGCTCGCTAGCTCCAAACAAAGAGATCACGCTAACCTACGAGCGCTCGGGCAAACTAGAGACCGCTAAGATAAAACTAGCCAACGCCAACGCCCAGTCAAGCGGCGGCAAAGCGACCAAAGGCGACTCAGCGATAGATGGCCTTAGCGTAACGTCGATCGACGATAACGCGAGGTTTAAGTATAGACTGGCCTCAGACGTCGCAGGCGTGCTCGTTACAGACGTAAAATCAGGCTCAAATGCCGAAAAATTCGGCTTTGAAAAAGGCGATATCATCATCCAAGTCGCCGAGGAAAATATCAAAAATTTAGACGACTTTAACAAAGCCGTAGCAAACGCCAAAGGCAAAAAAACTCTCGTTTGGGTCAATCGCGGCGGACTTTTCCAAGGTCTTGTTATCAAATAATCTAAGACTAAGGCGCGGTAAAATGCGCCTTTTTCTAAATTTATCTTTTTTTCAAAATTTACGCTTTAAGACTTACCCAAATTTGCCGAGTTGTAGTATCTGCGCTCCAAAATAGCCCGCGTCAAATTTTAGCTTAGCCTGCGGTAAATTTGACGATCCCCCTCATTTTTGCCGCTCGCAGCTAAACGACTCGCCCAATTTATCGCGTATGCAGACCACAACTAGAACTTAAATTTATTTTTAAAATTGCCTGCCAAATTTGACGGCAAATTTAGACAAATTTGCACTGCGATCGCTCAAATTTAATCACTTTTTGGACTCTAATTTAAGGCTCAACAAACACACTCATCCACCCTCACTTTCTTAAATTTGGCTTTATCAAATTTACCGCCCCACATTTACGCGCTTTAAATTTACATTAAATTTAGCCGACGACTACGTTAAATATCATGCCGAATTCGGCGCAGAAATTTTAACCCAAAAGCCGTATTAAACGGCTAAATTTAAGCAAATTTGAGCTAAATTTATCCAAATTTTATCTCAAAAGGACGGGCGATGAACGAAGCTCAAATTTCGCTAGCAGGCAAGATCGCGGACGCGCTCAAGCGCCTGATTGCAGGCAAACTAGACTCCCAGTACAAGGGCGAGACGCCGTATTCACAGTGCCGCGTACAGGAGGGATATTTTGATTTTTTAGGCGTGGAGTGCCGCAAATCTCGCATCAAGCTCTACCTCCACGACTTTGACGCAGATAGCCTTAGAGCCGATGCGCCCGAAGTGGACGAGCTAGAGCGCGAGGAGTTTGAGGAGATTGCCCCACTTATCGCAAAGAGCGTTGAGGAGGAGTTTTTGGCCGAAGCAAATCTGCCGTTTTTTGCGTATAAGCTGGATCTGGCGGTCAAATTTGAAGGTGCGAGCGGGAGCTTGGCACAGCGCAGCTGCGAGCATAAATTTTACTTTGAAAACACTGCGCGAAAAGCTGAGATAAAGCGCAAAATAGATGATTATATAGACGAGCTCATCATCCGCCGCGATAAAAAGATCAAAGACGGCCGCGAGATTTTCGTGTTTATGGACCGCATTTTCGATCTTTCGCTTATGGATTACGACGAAGCGGCGCTAACGGCGCTGCTTGAGCGGGTTATCGCCGCGGTGCAAGACGTCAAAAACAGGCGGCTTTTGGGGGATTTTATCATCGCGCTAGAGAATAATCTGCGGCGCTGGAAAGAGGAGAAATTTCTGCCGAAATTTTATGATATCAGCGATAACGGCTGGAGCAAGAGCTATAAGCTCAAAAAGGATTTTGCGCCCCAAAATGCGGGCGCTGGCGAGCTTGCGCTTTTCGTGCGAGCGGCATTTTGGCGGATCAAATTTAAGCGCTACGCCTGGGACGTGGATTTTGCGCGCAAGGATTTGGAGTGCGCGGCTAAAATTTTCGGTTCGGCGCAGGCGCAAAAGTATTTAGACTGCGGCACAGGCGAGTTAGACGAAAGCCTAACGAGATTTAAGGACGCAGACGTAGAGTGCGCCGCAAACGATGTTTTTGCGCAAATTAGCGTAAAAATCAAAAACGAAACGCCTCAAGCTTACAAAAAGGCGCTAACCTTTATCGTAAATCTGCTGCGTGCGGGCTTTGCGGCTAGCTACGCCGTTAAATTTAGCTCAAAAGCGGATAAAATTTATCTGCCGGTAAAAGGGCTTGAAAAGACGCAGACGCACCGATTTTTCGCTACTGCATTAGCGCATGAGGTAGACTCGGAGCTTGAGCTTTATGCCAAAGAAGCTCTAAAGCATAAATACGAATTTTACGCCGATATAAACGACGAAAAGTGCCTAATGACGGGCAGTTACGCAGTATTTGGCCTCGCGCTAAAAAGCGAAAAATATTTCGCGCTAGCTAAGCGGTATTTTAAAAACGTAGACGACGAACATCAAAGCGCGCATATAAAATTTATTGAAGCTTTTATCGATAGATACGGCGTTAGCGCGCAGAGCTTGGATGTATTGGTCGACGCCTTCTCGTCGTATCAGGATGATAAAATTTATAAAAATTTACGTGCGCTAATGGACGAACCTGCAAAAAAAGCGCTTTTTTTGCGCGCTCTTGAGAATCTAAAAGGTTATAAAAAGGAAAATGCTGCGTATGCCGCCTGGGGGCGGGGCTGGGAGAAAAATTTAAAGGCGGAAATTTGAAGACTATCTTATATTGGTTTTTGACAGAAATTCAAAGCGGACAAAGATGCTTGGCTGCCGCAAAATTTAGCAGACTTTTTAGAATCTCAAAAAATGCATTTAGGCTTAATAAGCTTTATTTTGGCTTAGGGGCGGCATATTTGGTTTTGTATTTAGCATTTGATTTTTTACCAAATTTTTCATTTTCTGCGCCCGCCTTTGGTGTTTTTTATGATTTAGCTTATTTAGCATTTAGGGCGTCCGTTCCACTATTTTTGGCTTATTTTTGCATAGATAAAAGCAAACTTTCGTTCGTTAAAAAGCAAAATTTAACGCCGCAATTTATGTTTATCGCAGCAGGTTGGTGTTTACCGATTTTGTATAAATTCGGCGGGGAATATTTTTACTATTTTTATATCGCTGCACCGATTTTATTTTTAACTTTTCGAGCTAGAAGTATAAATTTTATCCTATTTTTTGTGCCGATTTGCCTCGAGTCATTTTTCGATACCTTTTACGACAAAGGCGGGATTTTGGCTCTTTTGCTATTTCTTATATCTATCTTTATGGGGCTATTATACGATAAGATTTTACGGAAAACGCTTTTATGATTTTTTAAAATTCACTCGCTCAAAGTTGTTGCCTACCAAAATTCGGCTTTGCTAGCGCTTAGCGCAAAATTTGGAAGTGAAAGCTTTTTGCTTCAGCTGTGCCTTGTAACTACAAGTAGACCGGTCGTAAATTTTAAAATTTTTTAGAGACAAATTTAATATTTTCAAGATACGGGTCTCGGCACGTAAAATTTGAAACCGAATTTGCAAATTTGCCAAATTTTGACTTCAAATTCGAGCGCAAAAAGGATAAAGCAAAGTATCTTGCGATAAATTTACGCCGCTACGCTAGTAGCTACATAAAAAAGTAAATTTCGTCCCAAACTAGACCCCTGCTTGCAGTTGCGAGCAAATCATTTAAAGACGCGCAAAAGACGGGCCACCATTAAAAATTTAGCCAGAACTCGTTATAATTACCTCAAAAAAGGATGGCCGATGATAAAAATTTTGATGATAGAAGACGATTTAGAGCTGGCAGAAATTTTAACCGAGTTTTTAGCAAAAAGCGATATGGACGTAAAGACGGCGGAGGAGCCGTATATCGGGCTTTCGACGCTAAATGTTGAGAAATTCGACCTCGTGATCTTAGATCTCACGCTGCCGGGACTTGACGGCCTAGAAGTATGCAAAGAGATCCGCAAGCGCCACGACGTGCCCATCATCATCTCAAGCGCGCGCCACGACATCACGGACAAAGTAAACGCCCTAGATAACGGCGCGGACGACTACCTGCCAAAGCCCTACGATCCGCAAGAGCTGCTAGCTCGTATCAAAAGCCATCTGCGCCGCCAAAGCACTGTAGCGGGCGCAAATTTAAGCGGCGCAAAGGAGCCTGCGCGTGAGAAAGATATCGCGGTAGATGATTTTAAGCACGTCATCACGCTAAAAGGCGAGCCGTTAAATTTGACCGCGGCGGAGTACGACATCCTAAAATACATGCTTCAAAAAGAAGGCGGCGCCATCACGCGCGAGGAGTTTATCTATAACTGCGCGAGCATCAGCGAGGACTCGACGAACAAGAGCATCGACGTTATCATCGGGCGCATCAGAGGCAAGCTAGGCGACGACCCAAAAGAGCCAAAATACATCCACGCTATCCGCGGCATCGGATACAAGCTAATGCAGTAAAAGCCCGCAAATGAAACGCTCATCGGTTTTTTACACTATCACTTTCATATTCGCGCTTGCGCTAACAAGCATATTTCTCGCGTTTTTGTGGTTGATGGACTACGACAAGCAAAACTACGCGCGCGAGCTAAACGCCAAGTACTCTACGATCGCTAGAAATCAGCTCTTTTTGATGAGCGGTATCATAAACGAAAAAGAGTACGAGCGTCAAACGGGCGACTTTAAGATGCCTGAGATCACGAACGAGCGGCAAAAGGAGGAAATCCTAGCAAACGCTACGGTACTTGAGGAGATATCCGCAGACATCGGCTCCAGCGCTATCATGATCTATCAAAATCACCACTACCTAAAAGTCCAGCACGTGGATAAAGTGCTGCTTTTAAAGGATAACGACTACCAGCCATACCGCTACGACATCATCAAGATCATCTTTTCGCTAGTAGCGATCATACTTCTTGCCGCTTACGTTTTTGTTATCAGGAAGCTAAAACCGCTAAGAAAACTAAAGCGCCAGATAGCTAAATTTGCCGCGGGCGAGATCGACGAAGTGCAAAACGTCAGCAGCGGAAACGACGAAATTTCCGAGGTTGCGGAGGCATTTTACGACGCGGTTTGTCAGATCAAAAATTTAAACGCGTCGCGCAAGCTGTTTTTAAGAAATATAATGCATGAGCTAAAAACCCCAATCACCAAAGGCCGCCTAGCCGCCGAAATGATCGAAAAAAGCAAAAACCAAGAACGACTCGTGTCGGTTTTTATCAAGCTCGAAAATCTCATAAACGAATTTGCCGCCGTCGAGCAAGTCACCTCAAACATCGCGCTAAATAACACTAAAATTTGCCGTATCGACGATATCATCGACGAGGCTCTGGATATCGCGATGGTTGATCCCGGGCAGGTTACTATTAGCAAGCTAGAGGACGTGAACCTAAATGCGGACTTTAAGCTGCTAGCAATCGCTGCAAAAAACATGATCGATAACGCTCTAAAATACTCTCCAAACAAGCACGTAAATATCACTATCACGCGCGAGTCTATCAAATTTATCAACGAAGGCGAGCGGCTGTCAAAGGAGCTGCGCCACTACGTAGAGCCCTTTACAAAGGGCGAAAACGCGCAAAAGAGCTTCGGTCTGGGGCTCTACATCGTAGAAAATATAATCAAAGCCCATAAGCTAACTCTAAGCTACGAATACAAAAACGGACTAAACGTATTTAGCTTTGAAAATCTGCAAAATATAGCGGCGTAGGCGCAAATTTGAGCGTTTTTGTAAAATTTGCGGGGCGCGGGGTAAATTTGAGCCAAGATTTGAAGCGAATCGTATTTTGCTTAAATTTTGAAATTCGGCGTATCGTTGCGACTAACTAAAACGCCGAATTTTAAACCGTAAATTCGGCGCTTGTTTTAAATTTGCATATGGTTAAATTTAGCCGCTCCTCGCTACTCATAATAAAAAGACTTTACGGGCGCGAATTTAGTCCCGCTTTTTTGCACAGCGCGTAAAAATAAACCTTGCCGCCACGAGATTTAAACTCAAAATAGCACTCGTAAAACTTTACTAAATTTTCAAATTCTAAATTTAACCGCTCGCTTATCTCGTGTTTTTCTCTTACGTCGCGAGCTTCGCGGATTAGCTACTCGTAGTATGCACGCTCTATCAGACAGCCCTCTGGAAAGTGGTGTGCGCCCAAGTCTAGCGCGTCTAATAACATGCAAAAGTATAACTCTACGGTTCGCGCGTCGCAGCGCTCATGACGGTATGCACGGCGCAAAAGCTCGTCCTTATCAAGCCCTCCCAAGCCGTGCGCGCAGAGCTAATACGCCCAGCGCAGGTGCGGCATTTGGCCTGCGATGCAGCGATTTTTTAGATACTCGCTGGCTAGTTCGTAAAGCCGAAACGGCAGCTCGCCGTTGCCGCGGTTTTTTAGATTTTTTATCTCGCTTTGGTTTTCGTCTAAAATTTCACGGCAAAGTTCAGCCAGCGCATAGTTCTGCTCCGCCTCGCTAAACTCGCTTTTAAATTTACCAACCGCGTCCTTTAGATACTCGTTTGCCCGCTTTTTTAGCCCTGCATCGTAGAGCCTTAGTACTCGCAGAGCTCAAATTTTAGCCGCCTAAAAGCATCCGTTTGCATTTAGTTTCCTTGTCTGCGTAAATTTAGCGAGTAAAAACCACGACTTCATCGCCGTCAAACGTGACCTGCCGCCCCGCCAGATATAGCTCGAAGTATGGCTTTAAAAAGTCCTGCTGCGGCTTTTGCGCCGCGCCTGCATAAATCGGCATTATACGCGCTTGCAGCTCGGTACCGTTTTGCATCAGCACAAACACTGCTTCTATGACGGCGCCGTCAGGTATAAAACACTGAAAAAGCCCGTAAAGCTTATCCTGCAAATCGATCCCTTCGCAATCTAAGCTTAAATCTAGTCCCGCCGCCTCGGCAATGCGGTGCGCATACTCGATCGTCATTTTTCTGCCAAATTTGAATAAATTTGAGGCGTTATACCTTAATATAATTCGTTTCTAAACAGCATTCAAATTTAGATAAAGAGCAAACCGCGGCGATTGTCCGTAAAGCGCAAATCCTAGTTTGTCGCAAGCTTATAAAATCATCCGTGAGCGCGGGATAGTGTATGACGCATAATATCGCCAAGCCGTATAGATATGAAAAATTTGTAGAAATAGGAGCATAAATTTAGCACAAATGCCGACCGCAAGCACAGTCGTCTCAATGTCGTAAGCAAATTTAACAACCGCCACAGCAGGACAAAATGCATACGAATCTACAAGCACGGCTTGCTTTCAGATGCTTTGTACGATATAAAATTTCGGGTTTGGCGGACAAGTCTAGCGCTGACGGAGGCATTAAATTTAAGAAATTTACGCTTACGAGAATAAAATCGATAAATAGAAATTGTGGAAAATTAGAACGAAAATAAACTTAAAGCGGCGCGCTTTTATGTAAATAAATTGCCCGCTTTAAGTAAAAACTAAAAATACATAGGAGTCAAACGCAATCCAAACGGCAAATTTAGCATATAAGCATTTCGCTAAAATCCGATTTTACTCATTCCTAAGCGTCTCAAGCACGTTTATCTGCGCGGCTTTTTTTGCCGGATAAAACGACGAAAGCGCCACGATGACGATAGCTCCGACTAAAATCATGGCAAGATCAAGTAAGGATAGCTCCATAGGAAGCTTAGCGCTGCCGTAGACGTCGGCCGGCAAATTTACGATATCAAAGCTGCCGAGTAGCCACACGCCAAAGAGCCCAAGCACGAGCCCAAACACTATCCCGCCCCCGCCTATCGTGGCGCCGAGAGCAAAAAAGCTCTTTTTGATCTCGGCCTTGCTGGCGCCCAGCGAGAGTAGTAGCGCAATCTCTTGGCGGCGGTTCATGACGGTCATGAGCAGCGAGCTTACGATATTTAGCGAGGCAACCAGGATGATGAGCATTAAAACGATGAAAAGCGCGCGCTTTTCGAGCGCCAAGGCGGAGAAAAAGTTACCGTTTTGCTGCCACCAGCCGATTGCTTTTTGTCCTAGACGTAGCTCGCGCGAAATCTTTTCGATGTCGGCAAACGGATCGTTTGAAAACACGTGTATACCGTCAAATTTGCCCTCGTCATACTCGAGTATCTTGCGCAGCGCCTCCACGCTCGTATACAGGTAGCTTTTGTCGTAGGCCACAAGCCCCGAGCTAAACGATCTCACGACGTCAAAGCGCTTCATTTTAGGCGTTAGCGCGAAGCCGCTCGGGTCGTTTTTAGTAAAAATGAGCGTGAGTTTGTCGTTTTCATTTATCATCATCTCGTTTTTGACGCCTTGCCCTACGAGCAGGCCGTATCCGTCTAGCTCGCGGTCCTCAAGGCCGGCCGCCACGACCGAGTTTATCTGCTTTTCGTCGGCTGAATTTACGCCAAAAAGCAGTCCGCCCTCGAAGCTATTTGCCCCCTTTATGATAACTTGACTCATGATATATGGGCTAAATTTGAGATTCGGAAACTTTTGTTTTAGTTCGCTAACGTCGCTCTCGTCGATGTTGCCGCGTATGGCGGAGAGGATCGTGATCGGATAGTTCATGATAAAAAGTTTGCGCTCAAACTCCTTGTCAAAGCCGTTCATGATCGCCATCGCGACGATGAGCACCATGAGCCCGACGCCGACGCCTAGAAAAGCCAGAAGCGCTGAAAGCATGATAAACGGCTGGGTTTTATCAAACCGTAGATATTTAAAAAGTAGATATTTGGTTAGGCTCATTTGATTTTCCGTTGTTTAAATTTGGGCTTTTGCGCCTTTTGATTTTATTTATCGGCAAAGGTTTTGCTTTTTGTTCGCCTGTAAATTCGGCGCGCGTTTTATTTTCTCGCCGTTAATTTTTCAAAGTCCGTTTCGGCTAGATTTTTTGATCAAACTTATAGCTCGCCTTTTAAATTTATTCTATTTTAGGACTTCTTGCTACTTAGATTTTGCTTCAGGCACAAGTTTTAAATTTGCAAATTTATCATCTGAATTTACCCGTAAATTTTGGGCGGTTACGCTTTTAAATTTATCAAATTCGGCGCGCTTAAAATTTGCTCGATTCGGCGGCAAATTTAAAGTAGCTTGCGAGTTTCAAATCTAAAAATATGCCGTAAAAAAGCGACGTAAATTTTACAAAAACAAGCACGCCGCTGTAAAAACGGCAACGAGCTTAAATACAAAATTTAATAAGCCGTCGCCAAAACCCCAAAGCTAAATTTTATCCCAATCCTCCGCGAAAGCTCCTTTTTTAGGGCCGCTCTTGCCGTGGCAGTCTTTGTATTTTTTACCGCTTCCGCACGGGCACGGGTCGTTTCTGGATACTTTTTTGCCGGGCTTTTCTTCGCTCTCGGGCGCGCTAGCAGCCTCAGTATCTTGCGCTTCTTGCGACGCAGACTCGGTAGGCTCGGAGAAGCTTAGGCGCACGGCCGTTAGCAGCTTGATGCTTTCAAATTTAATGCGGCTAACGAGCTCCATAAAGAGATTAAAGCTCTCTTTTTTATACTCGGTGAGCGGGTCTTTTTGGTTGTAGCCGCGCAGTCCGATGCCGGTTTTTAGGATATCCATCTGGTATAGATGCTCGCGCCACGCGGTGTCTAGCACTTGTAGGCAAAGCACCTTTTCTAGGTATTTGCGCTGATCCTCGCTTATGACGCCCATTTTTTCTTCGTAGTCGGACTCAAATTTAGCCGTTATTTTCTTAGCAAGCTCGGCGTAGTCGAGATCTTTTAGCTCGTCAGGCTGCATTAGCGCGCCGTTAGAGATTATCACGGAGCTTAGTTTTTCGAGATTATACTCACTCTTTGGCTCGCCTGCGTAAATTTCAGCCTGAGCTAGCAGGTGCTCGACAAACTCGGCGCGATTTTGTTTGATCTTTTCGCCGACTTCAAAATTCGGATCAAGCAGCTCGTTTCTAAATTTATACACAGTTTTTCGCTGCTCGTTTGCGACGTCGTCGTATTCGAGGATATGCTTTCGCGCTTCAAAGTGCAGGCTCTCGACCTTTTTTTGCGCATTTTCGACGGCTCTAGTGACCATTTTGGAGTCGATGCTTTCGCCCTCTTCGATACCAAGGCGCGTCATTATCGCCTTGATGCGGTCGCTGCCGAATATTCGAAGTAGATTATCCTCAAGGCTTAGATAAAAGCGGCTCACTCCCGGATCACCCTGACGTCCCGAGCGACCTCGCAGTTGGTTGTCGATACGGCGGCTTTCATGTCTTTCGGTGCCGATGATGTATAGGCCGCCCAGGTTTCGCACCTCGTCGTCGATACGGATATCTACGCCGCGTCCGGCCATGTTCGTAGCGATCGTAACCGCGCCGCGGGCGCCGGCTTGAGCGATGATCTCAGCCTCTTTTTCGTGATTTTTAGCGTTTAGCACGGAGTGCGGGATCTTTTCTTTTACGAGCAGGTTGTGCAGCTTTTCGCTCTTTTCGATCGAGGCGGTACCCACGAGTACGGGCTGACCGCGGTCGTGAGCCTTTTTGATTTCGTCGATGACGGCTTTAAATTTCTCGTTTTCTGTTTTGTAGATAAGATCGTTGTTGTCTTTTCTAATAACCGGCACGTTTGTCGGGATCGAAACGACGTCAAGCTTGTAAATTTGAGAAAACTCGGTCGCCTCCGTCTGCGCCGTACCCGTCATGCCCGATAGTTTTTTGTAAAGCCTAAAGTAGTTTTGAAACGTAATATCTGCTAGCGTTTGGCTCTCTTCTTGGATCTTTACGCCCTCTTTGGCCTCGAGCGCTTGGTGCAAGCCCTCGCTAAATCTTCGTCCTTCGCTAAGACGCCCCGTAAATTCGTCGACGATGACGACTTGTCCATCGCGAACGACGTAGTGAACGTCTTTTTCAAAGAGATTGTGCGCCTTTAGAGCTTGGTCTAGGTGATGGCTTAAAATCGCATTTTCCATATCGTAGAGGTTTGCCACGCCAAAGAGCTTTTCAGCCTTTGAGATGCCTTCTTCGGTGATTGCTATCGTGCGGTTTTTCTCATCGACGACAAAGTCGCCGGTGGCCTTTTCTTGCGGAGTTGCAGGCGGTTCGCCGCGCTTCATCTGGCGCGCGACTTCGTTTGCTTTGATGTAGCCGTCTAGCGTGCGATTTGCAGGGCCAGAGATGATGAGCGGAGTCCTGGCCTCGTCTATGAGGATACTATCGACCTCGTCCACGATGACGAAGTTATGCTCTCTTTGCACCTTGTCTTTGAAATCCATTTTCATATTATCGCGTAGGTAGTCAAAGCCGAATTCGTTATTCGTGCCATAGGTAATATCGCTGGCATATGCGGCTTTTCGCGCTTCGTCGTCGTATTCGCCCCCTAGTATCACGCCGACGCTAAGGCCTAGAAATTTATAAATTTCGCCCATTTGCGTCGCGTCGCGTTTGGCAAGGTAGTCGTTTACCGTCACGACGTGCACACCCTTGCCGCTCATCGCGTTTAGCACGACGGGTAGGCTTGCTACGAGGGTTTTGCCTTCGCCCGTTTTCATCTCGGCGATCTTGCCGTCGTTTAGCACCATGCCGCCGATTAGCTGAACGTCGAAATGGCGCATATTTAGCGTCCTTTTGCCTACCTCGCGCACGATGGCAAATACATCGTCTAGTAGCTCGTCCTGGCTCTTTTCGCCGTTTTGCACCTGCGCTTTAAATTCGTTAAATTTAGCCTTCAGCTCATCGTCGCTCATCGCTTGATATTTGCTTTCAAGCGAGTTTATGTAGGCAACGCGTTTGAAATATTTTTTTACTTCCCTGTCGTTTTTCGTGCCGAATATCTTTTGCATAAACGCCGTTATCATTTCTAGCCTTTAAATTTTATTAAAGTTTGGATTTTAACATTTTATTATTTAAACTTAGCTAGAATTTTGCCCGGTAAAGGAAAATATATGAAGAAAATTTTAGCATTTTTACTATTTTGCGCCTCGGCTTTTGCGGCTACGTTAAATTTCGTCACGCTTCAAAGCGACTTCGTGCAAACCATCACGAGCGAGAGCGAAACGGTCGATTACTACGGTAAATTTTACGCAAAAAGCAACAACCGCGCCTACTGGATATACGAGCGCCCGACGCCTAAAAAAATCTACTTTGATAAAAACCGCGTCGTCGTGATCGAGGATGCGCTCGAGCAAGCTATAGTCTCTAAATTTGAAAAGGCGCCGAATTTGATCGACGTCGTTAGAAACGCGGTTAAGATCACCGATACGCTTTATAAGGCCAAATACGACGGCGTAGAGTATCTAATCACCGTCAAAAACTACATCCCCACAAGGATCGACTACGAGGATAAGCTCGGCAACAAGATCAAAATCACGCTGAGCAATACTAAGAAGGATTTTAAGATAAGCGATGATTTGCTGACGCCGGTGATACCGTCGTATTATGACGTCATAAACCAATAAATTCTTTGTAAATAGCGGCTTGTCTTTTGAGCGTCTTTGAATGAGTTTGCAAAAATATCGCTGCGGCAACCTGCGTGGTTAGCCTTGCTCATTTTTGCTTCACAACATTCAAATCCATCTCAAAATACTGCGCCTTATCGCCTTTTGTTCAAATTTGAAGTCAAATTTATAAAATTTGGCTTCAAATTTTACTCACCGAGACCCGCACCTTGAAAACGTAAATTTAAATTTGCGACGCTTTGCGCTAGCAAAGCAGTGTCGCCACCTCTAACGTGCAGTGGGGTTAGAGAGGACTTGGGAGAGGGGTGAACGCTAAGGATAGCTATTTTGCTTCAGCTCGGCCTCGCAATTGCAATACAGAGCGTAATTTAAGCCCCTTCCCCTTTAACAAAAAAGCAAGATGGTTTCAAGCAATGATTTCGTTTAAAGAAATTTAAATGTATGGCGTCAAATTTAAAAACCGAATTTGACGCCGTAAAGATTCGTCTTACCTCGTAAAATAAATTTAGCCCGCCAGACTCTGCGTTTTGCGACTGCTCATTAACCGCGCCGCAGCGCTTTTGCCTGGCCTAGTTTAGATAGGCAAATTCGGCTAAATTTTACTAAACGTATGCGTGAGCCGGTTGCTTGTTTCGGCTGTTTAAAACTTAAATTTAAATGTCAAATTTTACGCTTGCGGCGCGCTAGTTAAAGCCTTTAAATTTAAAAGCAAATTTAATCTAGCTTGGTTTGATAACTAAAAGGCGGTCCAAATTTCGCCGAGGCAGCCCAAAACCGCGGCTAAAACGGACGGACTAGCTCCCAAAATTTGCCGAGCATCAGGCGCGTACGGTATTGCCTGAATTTACGGCGCGTCTACCGCTTGCAACGCTTTTTCGCGACTTTGCTGGCTTGCTAAGCTTTAGAGCGTTTCTGCGCCCGCAAACTCCGCCTGCGCCCGCAGATACGAAATTTAGCGCCTTAAAGCGGCGAATTTAATCCTTAAAAATCTTTAAAAATGAGTAAACGTCGCGCACGCCGTTAATGTGCTTGGCGTACCATATCGCGTGTTTTTCCTGCTCGATGTCGGTTATGATGCCCGTAAATACGACGTTGCATTGCACCACGCTCACTCTCACGCTCGTACCGCTTATTATGCTGTCTTTAAAAAGATTATTTTTTAAATTTAGCATTATGGCGAGGTTGCCTTCGCATTCGCCGCCGTCTTTTGGGAAGCGTATATACGTGTAGATTTTATTTACGCCGCTTGTATTTTTGGCTAATTCCACGAGCTTTTCTTTGTGCTCGGCATCCGGTACGACGCCGATGAGGTAGACGTCGCCGTAAAAGCTCTCCACGTCCACGTTTAGGTTGCTAAGGCCGCTCGTGCCTAAAATTTTAGTCTGAATTTTGGTTTTTACGATTTTATCTTTGGCTATAGAGTAGATGCCCCGCTCGTCTTGGCTCACTTGATAGGCGTCGTATACGTTTATGCCAGTTAGCGGCGTCACGGTAGTAAAATACTCTAAGCATCCGCCTAAAAAAATAGCGGGAGCCAAAAACGCGATAGCGCGTAAAATTTGCCGTAAAAAGAGCCGAAAATCCATCGCGAGCCTATAAAATTTTGCCTAAATACTATAAAAATCAAACTAAAATTTATATAAATTTAGCTATAATCGCGTTCGTCATCTAAAAATGCGGAGGATAAGGCGATCTGGTGGCGTCCGCGGACTTCAAATCCGATGGCGGGGCGGTTGACCGCTTCGCGGGGAGTTCGATTCTCTCATCCTCTCGCCAAACTTCTACGTTTATTATCTTAAAACAAGCAAAATTCAGCTACAATAAGCCGTTTATGTAAAATTAATTTAAGGTTTTTCTTTTGGCTAAGTCTAATCTCGATAAAAACGCCCTTTCTTACGCCGTTTTAAGCAAGATATATATGGTAAATTTTATCGTTATCGCTGCATTAATTTGTATGGCCGGCTTTGGCGTAAATTTGAAATTTGAAGACGTAAAAGGCGAAATTTACGCTCAGAACGCTTATTTTAGCAACTTTTTGTCCGAGCGTTTCGCGGCTGCCGATTCGGAGCTAAGGCTGATAGAAAAATACCTCGCCGCAAATGCCACCGACGTTAAGACGGTATTTGAATTTTCTTTAAATAATAGCCCGGAATACGTCGCGTTTTTTATAGCCGATAAAAACGGCGAGATAAAATTTACGACCGATGAGAAACTGGGCGCGAAATATAAAGGTTTTTTCGCATCTAAGCCTTGGGCGGACGCGGAAGCGGGTAAGACGCTACGCTCTAAATTCGCCCTTGATAAAAGCGACTCCGCATCGAGATTTACCGCGATAAAGATGAATAGCGGAGAGATTTTGGCCGTACTGATAAATTATTCTTTCATTTATGATGAATTAACCAACAACCGCGGCTTTGGCGGCGCGAAATCATTTGTCGTCTCAGAGGACGGCGAGATACTTTTTCACGGCGATACGGAGCTGGTTTTGGAGCGTAAAAAGATATTTGATGTATACGGCGCGCCTGCCGATTACATTGGCGGAGGGATAAAATTTGCGCTAAATTCGCCGCAAAAAGATGTCTATCTCGCGACAAAAGTGCCTAACGAAGGCGTTGCGGCCGTGTCTTATTATCCGTTAAGCAAGCTCGTGCGCGAAAATTTAATTTTTCTGCTGGTTTGCGGCGTATTTTTGGGCGCTGGTTCGCTCTTTACGCTATTTTACGCTAAATTTATGAAACAAAACGTCGTAAAGCCCATCTACGTCATCAAAAATCTAACGCGAAAAGCAAGGCGCGGCGAAGAGATAAGCGGGTATTTAAAATTCGGCGATATAGACGATTTTGAGCAAATAGCGAGCGACGTAAAGAGCCTTGCTGACGAGCGCGAGGCGAGTAAAGCGGCTCTTGAGAGATACTCGAGTAAGTTTGGATTTTTGTTTGAAAAAGGGCCTTTTATCTTGCTTTTAATCGACGCAAAAAGCGGCGAGATACTAGAGGCTAGCGCGAAGGCTTGCGAATTTTACGGACTTAGCGCAGAGGAGATAAAGGGTAAAAATTTAACCCTGCTAAACGCACCAGATTTAGCTCAAATTAAAATTTTGCAAGAGGACGGCGCGCAAATTTACGAAACGAGCCGTATCGCGGCGGACGGCCAAACTAGACAAATACGCATCCGCAAACAAAACTACGAGCTTAGCTGCGGCGAAAAGATCGGCTTTTGCGTGATAGAAGACGTCACGCAAAGCGACGCTTTAAAGAAAAACGCGGCGAAGGAAGATCTGATGAGCGAGCATTCGCCGGCATTTAGCGTCGCGTGGAAAGGCGGGCTAGTAGGCGCGGTATCGGGCGTCTCGCATAGCGTCAAGCGCGATTTGGTCTATAAACCAGCAGAGATGCTTGCTGCGGATTTTGACTTTAAAAACATCATTCATCCGGATGATTTGGATAAATTTTTAAACGAATTTAATATCAAATTTAGACTCTACGGCGCGAATTTGCACAAAAAGGAGTTTGAGAGCTTGCAGCCTTGCAGGTTGATGAGGAAAAATTTAGAGAGCGTAAAGTGCGATATCTTCATTAAATTTATCTCGCAAGATGGCAAAAATATCGACGAGGCGATCGGATATTTTATCGAATGCGATTTGTCGCGAAATCTAATCTCGCTACAAGGCGCGGCGTCTAGTTTATCAAGCGGACAAGGCTTGCGCGGCGAGGCGATTTTGCGCCTTTTGGCAAACTCTAGCGAGGGCGTTGCTACGGTCTTGCTAGACGGGACTTTTGCCGGCGTAAACGACGCTTTTTGCAAAGTATCCGGATACGAGAAGAGCGAGGCCGTCGGCAAGCCGTCGAATTTATTAAAGTCCGGCGTACACGATGCTAAATTTTATGAAAATATGTGGCAAAGCCTGCTAAAAAACGGCTTTTATAGCGGCGAAGTTTATAACAAGCGCAAAAACGGCGAAATTTATTTAGAGCAGCTTAGTATCGTTACGATTTTTGAGAGCGGCAAGCCCGCGTATTTCGTCGCGGCGTTTCACGAGCTGCCGTGGAGAGAGCCTGGAGCGACCGAAACGAATCAAAAGCAAAGGAGTAAGAGTGAGCGAATTTGACGCAAACGTTTACGAGCACGAGATACCAAGCGGCACGAGGCTGTATTTCGGACAAAGCGCGAAACTAAAAAGAAAGATCGAACGCGCGGCAAGCGAAATTTTAGAAAAAAACGGATTTCACGAGATCGTGACGCCGTTTTTCTCGTATCATCAGCATCTAAGCGTGCAGCCAACGGCTCTGGTGCGCTTTAGCGATCACGAAAATCACCAAATCAGCCTGCGCGCCGATAGCACAGTAGACGTCGTGCGCATCGTGCTTAGGCGCCTAAAAGACACCGAGCCTAAACGCTGGTTTTACATCCAGCCCGTTTTTAAGTATCCAAGCGCCGAAATTTATCAAATCGGCGCCGAGCTAATCGGCGAGAGCGATCTGGCTACTAGCGTCAAGATCGCAAAGGAGCTTTTTGCGTCGTTTGATCTAGCGCCCGTGCTGCAAATCAGCCACATCGCGATCCCGCAGATCGTGTGCAGGCTCTTAAATTTACCTATTTCGATATTTGAGCACGGCGAGATCGAAAAAATCCTAAATCAAAACGAAGAGTGGCTAAAAAGGCTAGCCTTCGTAAATACGGTGGGCGACATCGACGAGATTTTGCCGCTGGTTCCAAGCGAGATAAAAACCGCGCTACTTGAGATAAAAGAGCTGGCGCAGGCGGTAAAATATGAAAATTTAAGAATTGTTCCGTTATATTATTCAAAGATGAGGTATTATGACAAGCTGTTTTTTAGATTTTTAGACGGCAACGCCGTGCTAAGCGGCGGTGGCAACTACGAGATAGAGGGCATCAAAAGCAGTGGATTTGGCGTATATACCGACGCGTTAATCGAAAATTTAGATCAAAAGGAGAGAGTATGAGCAAGGCTGACGTGATAGTGGGCGTGCAGTGGGGAGACGAAGGCAAGGGCAAGATCGTAGATCTGCTAAGCGGCGGCTACGATATGGTGTGCAGGTGTCAAGGCGGGCACAACGCGGGCCACACGATCGTCGTAGAGGGCAAGAAAATCGCACTGCATCAGGTTCCCTCAGGCATACTTCATAAAAACATAATCAACATCATCGGCAACGGCGTCGTGCTCTGCCCGGCCGAGATAATAGAAGAGCTAAAGCAGTTTGGAGACGTTTGGAGACGGCTATTTATCAGCGACAAGGCGCATTTAAATTTGCCTTATCACGCGCAAATAGACCAAGCCAAAGAAAAGGCCAAAGGCGCACACGCTATCGGCACAACTGGCAAGGGCATAGGGCCTGCGTATAGCGACAAGATCAGCCGTAGCGGACACCGCGTAGGGGAGCTAAAAAATCCCGAAAAGCTTTGCGACGCGATTTTGGCCGATTTTACGGCAAATAAAGCGTTTTTAGACGTTTTAGGCGTCAAAGCACCTGCGCGCGAGGAGCTTTTGGGCGAGCTAAAGAGCTACGAGGTGGCGCTGGGTAAATTTATCGTAGACACCACGCACATGGTTTGGGAAGCCATAGACGCGGATAAGAAAATTTTACTCGAAGGAGCGCAGGGCACGCTGCTAGATATCGATCACGGTACGTATCCTTTCGTAACTAGCTCAAACACCGTAACCGCAGGCAGCTGCAGCGGTATCGGACTAAGCCCTAAAAACATCGGCGAAGTAATCGGCATCATCAAAGCCTATACGACTAGAGTCGGCAACGGCGCCTTCCCGACCGAGGATATGGGCGAAGACGGCGAAAAGATACGCGATATCGGACGCGAATACGGTGCTACGACGGGCAGACCGCGCCGCACGGGTTGGTTTGACGCGGTCGGCGTGAGATATGCGGCGAGGCTTGACGGCGTGGATAAATTTGCGTTGATGAAGCTTGACGTTTTAGACGGCTTTAAAAAGGTAAAAATTTGCAAAGCATATGAGAAAAACGGCAAGATAATCGAGTATTTCCCAAGCGATTTGGAGGGCGTAAAACCGGTCTACGAGGAGCTTGAGGGCTGGGATAAGGTAGGAGGGGTGCGCAAATTTGACGATCTGCCCGCAAATGCAAAGGCCTTTATAAAACGCATCGAGGAGATCACGGGCGTAAAGGTCGGCATAGTATCTACTAGCCCGGAGCGCGAAGACACGATAGTTCGATAAGATGAAAAGCAAATTTACGCAAATCGTAAATATAAAAAAGCGAAATTTAGACAAAATCGAGCTAAATTTGGCAAGAACCAGAAACGAAGCGGCGATGATAGAGGGCTTCATAGCGCAGGCCGCCGAGCAAATTTCAAAATTTGAAATGCCTTCAAGCGGCTCTGCGGCCGATCTGCGCGGTTCGCTGGAGCTTTTGGGCGCTATGCGGCGAGAGAAAAATCTGCTAACCGAGCGGCTTGAGCTAACAAAAAAAAGCATCGCGCACCTCGAGCGGCAGTACAAGGCGGCCAATCTAGAGTACGAAAAGATGAAATACCTGCAAACGCAGGACTTTAGCGCGCAAATAGAAAAGATAAAAAAGGCCGAAGCGGCGGCTCTGGACGAGTTTGCGACGATGAATTTTACTAGGCAAAAAGAGGCGAAGGCTTGAAAAAATTTTTGATTTTACTAACTTTAAATTTATGCGTTTGGGGCGCAAACGGCGCAAATGTGCAAAGCCCGGCGCAAAGCGGCTTTAAGATCCCGGTGGACTGCGTTTCGATATTTGAAACCAGAAAAGACGAGCTAAAAAGAGAGCTTGCTAAAATAGACGAGGCAAGGCAGGCTTTGGAGGCTTTTCGTGCGAGTTCGGCGGCGCTTTTTGAGGAGCGAAACGCCAAACTAGCCGCTAAAGAGGCTGAGATAAATGCGACTCTAGCCCGCGCGCAAGAGGAAAAAAAACAGACCGAGCAGCTGATAAAGAAAAACGAGGAAATCGTAAAAGAGCTAAAAGCGATGACTAGCGACAAGGTCGGCGAGACCTACGGCAAGATGAAAGACCAAGCCGCCGCCGACGTTCTAAGTGCGATGGATAGGGCGGACGCGGCTAGTATCATGTATTCGCTAAGCCCTAAAAAAATCTCTGCGATAATGGCTAAAATGGAGCCTACCGCAGCGTCTGAGATCACGCTTTTAATCAAGCAAGGCCCGCCGTTTATAAAGGCTGAGAAAAACGTAACGCAAGAGGTCTCTCCGACCTCGCCCGACGGCCCCGCGGGAAATCTGCTAAATTTGTAAATTTAGAGCCTTAGCCGCTCTAAATTTATCTTAGTTCGCGTCTAAATTTGACCTCAAATTTACTGCGGTCAAATTTAACGCCAAAGCCTAAATTTAACTAACATCCAGTCTTAAAAACGCCAAAAATACTTTTATCCGCGCGTAAAATTTGGATTTAAGTTTTACTAAAAACAAACTCCCGCCAAAACAAAAACGCCGTGAGATTTTAGGTATTTCTTACCAAATTTTGGTTAAAATCAAGCCCAAAAAGAGAGGTAAAAATGCGTATAAAACTCCCACACACACCCTACATCGCGCACAAAATCGCTATTGATTTATTAAAGTCCGGATTCGTAAATTTAACGCGCGGAGTGGAGCCGGTAGCGGCATGCGCGAAAGAAGTTTTAGATAACGATTTGCAAAAAGAAAAAGCTCTTGAAGAGCGCGTAAACGAGGTACTAGCCCAAAACGAAGACGATATGGAGAGCATGCAAGTCGATAGAAAAAATATGTTTTGGCTCGTGAAAAAAAAGCTAGCCAAAGAGTACGGCGTCATCCTTTCTTACGAAGACCGCTTTAGCAATGTTGCTCATCTCGTGCTACAAAACGCTTGGAAAAAGGGACTCATCGACTACTCGGTCTCCGAAAATCGTATCAAAAACATCATCTACGGCTCGATCGAAGAGTATCTAAAAACGTATGAAATTTTACAAGACGTAGTTATCGACAAGATCGACGGCTACAAGCGCAAGCTGATCCCGGGCACCGAGGAGTACGACATCGTATTTGAGCGGCTCTACGAGGACGAGCTAAGAAAACGAGGCATGCTGTGAGAGCTTATATCTACCTTGAAAACGGCGTTTTTTTGCAGGCGAAGGCCTTTGGCGCGGGCGGTACGGCCAGCGGCGAAATGGTCTTTAATACAAGCCTAACCGGCTATCAAGAGATCATGAGCGATCCTAGCTACGCCGGGCAGTTTATCGTCTTTACGATGCCAGAAATCGGCATAGTAGGCGTAAACGAAGACGATATGGAGAGCGCCAAAATCCACGCTAGCGGCGTTTTGATGAGGGATTTTAATTCTACGCCGTCAAATTTCCGCTCGCAAAAAAGCTTGGAAGAGTTTTTCAAGGAGCAAGGCAAATTTGGCGTTTATGGTATCGACACGAGATTTTTAACCAAGATGCTACGCGATAACGGCGCGCTTCACGCAGTTATCTCGACTGAAATTTCAGACGAAAAAGAGCTAAAAAAACTGCTAGAAAACTCGCCTAGAATCTCAGAGATAAACTACGTCGCAAAGGTAAGCACGGAGCAAATTTACGCTCACGAAAACGGCGCCTGGGATCACGCGAGCAAAGCCTACTCCGCGCTAAAAGCAAACGGCAAAAAGGTCGCCGTCATCGACTACGGCGTGAAGCGAAACATCCTAAACGAGCTTTGCGAAACCGGCCTTGAGACGCAAATTTATCCGCACGACGTACAGGCAGACGAGCTCATCGCTAAATTTAACAAAGGCGAGATAAACGGCGTATTTCTCTCAAACGGCCCCGGCGAACCCAAAGCCCTAAAAAACGAGATCGCGCAGATAAAAAAACTGATCGAAGCAAGGGTGCCGATTTTTGGTATTTGCCTAGGTCATCAGCTGCTTAGCAATGCATTTGGCTTTGAGACGTACAAGCTAAAATTCGGTCAGCACGGCGCAAATCACCCGGTTTTAAATTTGCAAACCAAAGCAGTCGAGATAACGGCGCAAAATCACAACTACAACGTTCCAGAGGAGATCGCGCAGGTCGCCGAGATCACGCATAGAAATCTTTTCGACGGCACGATCGAGGGCGTGAAATACAAGGATTATCCGGTATTTTCGGTGCAGCATCACCCAGAAGCTAGCGGCGGACCGAGCGAGAGCAAATATATCTTTAAACAATTTTTAGAAATTTTATAGTTGCTAGTCGCGGTCGAATTTGAACAAATTTTAGAGCCAAATTTGCGGATCAAATTTGGCTCCATCGCGGCTAAAATTTACAAATGAAATCTATCGGTCAAATTTAATGAGCGACGCGGAGTTTGTTTCGATTTTGAGCGTCGCGGCGCTTAGCTCGGTGGGCCACTGCGCGGGTATGTGCGGCGGTTTTGCTATCGTGCTCGCGCGGTTTTTGAGCGGCAAAGGTAAATTTTTTAGCGCAGCGATGATAGCGGGGTATAATCTAGCTAGAATTTGCGCTTATATACTACTTGGCTTTATTTTCGGGTCGTTTGGCGGCGTATTTACGCTATCTCTTGCGGCGCGAGGCTACTTGTTCTTTGCCGTCGGCGTTTTTATGGCGGTTTTGGGCGTGGCGCTCATTAGGCGCGGGACGCTACTTAATTTCATCGAGAAAAACGCATTTTTATCCAAATTTTTAAACGAAAAAATGAAAGCCGCGATCGCCAAAAATAGCGTGCTTGGGTTTTTAACGCTCGGGTTTTTAAACGGACTGCTGCCGTGCGGAGTGGTTTATTATTTTTTAGCTTTGGCTGTAGCTAGCGGCAGCGGGGCAAATGGCGCAGCCATCGCCGCGACTTTCGGCGCGGTTAGCTTTTTTGCGATGAGCTTTTACGCGCTGGCTTTAAAGGCTTTGAGCGAAAAATTTAAAAAATACGCGCTAAATTTAAGCGGCGCGGCGATAATAATTTACGGAATTTATCTGGCTTTTATAGGATTTACGGCGAGCAATGGATAACATCAAAGCAAGATTTAAGCAGTATCAAGAGGCTATCGAGGCTAGTAATATCGTCTCAAAGACCGATACTAACGGCACTATCACCTTCGTAAACGACGAGTTTTGCAAGATGTCGGGCTTTACGCGCGAGGAGCTAATCGGCGCAAATCACAACATCGTGCGCCATCCTGAAGTACCAAAGGACGTTTACGCGCGGCTTTGGGAGACGATTTTAGCCAAAAAAGTGCACAAAGGCACGATAAGAAACCGCACCAAAGACGGCCGCGACGTCTATCTAAACACGACCATTATCCCGATTTTAAATTTAAGCGGGCAGATCGAGGAGTTTCTTGCGATCAGGCATGACGTGACGGACGTGATAAACCTAAACAACGAGCTTGAAAAGACGAAAAAAGAGCTGTTAAATTTAAACGAAAATCTCGAAAACAGAGTCGCCGAGCAGACGGCCAAGCTCGTAAATTTAAACCAAAATCTAGAAAATTTGGTAAAAGCCGAGATCAAGAAAAACGAGGAAAAAACTAAAATGCTCTTCTTGCAGTCGCGTCTAGCCTCTATGGGCGAGATGATCGCAAACATCGCTCACCAGTGGCGCCAGCCTTTAAACGAGCTTAGCATTACGCTTTTTAAGCTAAAAGAGGGCGTCAAAGCAAACGAGAAATTCGAGGCCGGCTACGAGCACGCAAAGCGCGTGATAAAGGGCATGTCGCAGACGATCGAGGATTTTAGGAACTTTTTTAACGTCGAGCGCGAGAAGGAGACTTTCTTGCCCTCGGCCGCGATAGAAAACGCGCTAAAGATGGTGCAGGGAACCTACGAAAAAGAGGGTATAGACGTAAATTTGGAGCTAAGAAGCGAGGGGCGAATTTACGGTTTTGAGTCGCAGCTTTGTCAGGCCGTGATCATACTGCTTTCTAACGCCAAAGATGCGCTGGCAAATAAAAAAAGCGATAAAAAAGTAACGCTAAGCTTAGAAACAAAGGATAAATTTGTTATCATAAGAGTAACGGATAATGCAGGCGGCATAAAAGAGGAGATAATGGACAAGATTTTTGAGCCTTATTTTACTACCAAGCACCCAAGCTTAGGTACGGGCATCGGATTATATATGCTAAAAAGCATAGCCAAAAATCACGGCGGAAGCGCCGGCGCTAAAAACGTAAAATTTGGAGCGGAATTTGAGATAAAGCTGCCGCTAAAGGATGAAAAATGAAAAATTTTAAAGAGCTAACGCTACTGCTAGTCGAGGACGAGGATAGCATAAGAGAGTCGATGCAAGAGGTTTTCGGG
>CAUQCZ010000003.1:0-21685 GCA_963516335.1 uncultured Campylobacter sp.
GCACCGGATCCAAAACCTCAGCCCGATCCCAAACCGACCCCGACTCCAGATCCAAAACCGCAACCTCAGCCTACTCCAAACGACGGCGTAGAGGGCGCGCTAAAACAGATGCTAGCATCCGCCTCATCGTCCGAGGTCATCGGCTACTCGGCAAAGATAGAACACGGCGGCAAAAAATACTTCGTAAGCATAAGAAGCGCGGATAACGACGGGGTAAATTTAAGCGCCGATCAAAAGATAAATTTATCGGTCCAAAACGGCGCGGTTAAAACCGCCGAGGGCAAGACGCTAAAAGCCGACGTTTATACGGTAAAAAATTTCCCGACGGGTGACAGTCTTGAGGCGGAAAAAGGCACGGCGATACTTGGCGCATTTACTAAAGACGGGCACGAATTTAGCGCCAAAGATCAAGAAAACGGCGTCCCTTACAGCCACAGCCTCCAGCCTAGATCGGGCGTTAAATTTAACGACAACGGCTTTTTCGAGCGACCGTTTGGCCTGGTAGAGGGCACGACAGACGGCGTCAGCGCGCAAAAAGTAGATAAAGGCGCGGGCGGTATGGTCTATAAGCTCGTAAAAGACGGACAAACGACTTATTACGTTACAAATAAAGAGGCCGTTCCGCATTTTAACTCGCATACAGGCACCGTCGTCATAGAGGGTGCAAAACCCGGCGACAAGGTCAAATTCGCAGGAGGCGCAGACTCGCTTACGCAGGCTCAAAACGAGGACGGACTGCAAGCGGGCTCAAAGCAGTTCATCAAAGACGGCGACGACACTATCCTCTACGCTAACGGTAAAAACGCGGGCTTTAGCAACTCGGATGATTTAAAGATCGTATTTAAAGGCGTTAGCATCGATCCAGCCGCAAAAGACGGAGCCTTTACGCTAAAGCAAAACGTTTTAGCCGACGGCGCCGTCAAGGCAACTGACGCGCAGGGCTTTACCAAGCTCTTTGACGACGCGCCCGCTCTTAAGCTAGACGGCACGGAAAACGTCTATAAAAAAGAGGGCAAATTCTACCAAGACGCGCAAGCTACCAAGCCTTTAGACGCGGATGCGCTAAACGTAAAGGCCGTTAAATTTGCTAACGGCGACGTTTATACCTTTAGGTCTGCGAAAAAAGCGCAATCCAAAGACGCGGTAAAAGCCTACGACAAACAAAGCTTAAGCTCAAATTCGCAAAAAGGCGACGCGCTAAAAAGCGGCGATACGACTTACGAGTTCTTCGACAAAGGCAACGTCGCAAAGATATCAAGCGATGATTTTTCGTTTGAAAACGGCGCGCAGTATCTAGGCTCGCTAAATTTAGACGGAGCCAAAAACATAACCAAAGAGTCGTTTTTATCCGGCAAGCTAGGGGATAAAATCCTGCCTAACGCGTACTCAAGCATAACTACGGGCGGAGTTAAATTTGAGCTCAAGCAAAACGGCGATATAAAATCTTTAGTCGCAAGCTTTGAAAAGGCTAAGGAGATATTAAGCGGCGCGCTAAAAGACAGGATCGCAGACGGCGCGGTAGAGCTTAGCAAAGATAGCGCGCTAACAAACGCTCAGCTACAAACGTTATCTCAAAATGCCGCTAAATTTGCTAACGGTGCGGTAAAATCGGCCGTTTTAAGCGCGGCTGAGCTAACGTCGCTTAACAAAGAGGCTGCGGATAAAATCGCGAATTCGGCCGTAACGCTAACGGATAAAGACGCGTTTAGCAAAGAATCCCTAAAGGCTTTAGGCGCGTTTAGCGACAAGCTAAAAGACGGCGCGATAGCTAAAACGCAAAAGCTAAGCGCGGCTGATTTTTACGAAATTTTTGGCAAAGGCTTTTTATCTAGCGACAAGCTATCAAGCTATAAGATCGCAGACGGCGCCCTAGAGATCGAAGATAGCGCGAATAATTTACAAAATGCGGTAGAAAATAGGCTTAATTATTTCGGCGAAAAGATAAAATCCATAAAAACCTCAGACGGCGCGGAGCTAAAAATCTCGGCTACGAATTTTAATAAAATCGGCGCGGATAAATTTGACACTAACGATAACATAAAACTAACGGGCGTTAGCTCAAGCGATAAGGATGCTGTGCTAAGCGACAAGGTGGATAGCTTTGAAATCAATAGAACGCTAGAAGTAAGCGTAGACGAATACGCTAAATTTGCCGCCAAACTCGCCGGAAAAGGTAAATTTGATATCGCAGACGACTTTAAAAAGATCATGAAATTTTTAAAGACGGCGGACGTTTCAAAGATAGAAACGCTAAATTTAAGCGATAAAAACATCGAACTTAGCGCAAGCGACGTAGAAGAGCTGGCTAAGCTTAACGACCTAAATTTACACACTAAATACGGCACGCAAATCACGCTAAAGCAAAGCGCGCAAGAGCTAAACGCGGACGGTTCAAAGCTGCTAAAGGCCTTTGCGGGGCTATCTTTTGGCGCCGGCAATCCCAAAAAACAGATCGATGTGCAAGGAGACGGCGTTTTAGAGCTTGATAAAGATACGTTTGAGTCGTTTAAATTTGCCGCAGACGATAATCTAAAAATAACAAACGTAACAGGCTCGGTCTACGCAAGCGACGCCAAAGAAACCTTTACCTTTAAGCAAGACGCGTCTAGAGTCGTTATAAACGCCTTATCTAACGGCGACAAGCTTGATTTCTCCCGGTTAGCTTCTAACGTAACGTCTATCGGCGATCTAAGCGTAGCCGCAGATGCGCAAACGCAGCTACAAGACGGCAAAATCTACTACGTTAGCGGTACGGCGGCGGGCTTTGCGTCCGGGTTTGATAAGATTTTCGGCGAAGGCAAAGCGTTTTTAACCAAAGCCGCAGGCAACGAAAAATCTATAATCCTAGCTAAAACTTACAGCGGTTTTGAGATATATAAGGTCGAAAATAACGGCGATAACGTAATAACCAAGGATGAGGTAAAATATATAGGCTCCGTTAGCGCGCACCGCGACTTTAATCTTAGCGCGGATAACATCGTGCTGGCAGCCGCTTCAAAAAGCCTTAGTGCGGCGCAGTTTGCTACCGAAGCGGCAAAAGGTGCCGTTGGGCTAAATTTGCTAGATACGGCGGAAAACATAAAGCAAAATTTGGCGAATTTAATCTCAAACAAAGACAAAATAGCAAGCATTAGCAGCAGCGACGATAAGCCTATAAATTTAACCGCCTCTCAGCTAGGCGAGCTAAAAGGCAAATTTGCCCCTAGCCAAACGCTAAAAATAAGCGAGGCGCTAAAGGACGGCAAAACCGCGAGCGCGGACGGTGGCAAATATATCTTCACTCTGGACAAAGACGAGAAAAACTGGCAGCTGGAGAAATTCGGCGCAGACGATAAACTTGATTTTTCAAACGTATTTGATGGCAAGCAGCTAAGCGCGGGCGAGTTTAACCTAAACGCAAACGGGCAAAAAGCGACGCTGCAAGACGGCAAAATCTATAAAGCCGAGCTAAGCTTTACACCGTCAAATCAAGGCGGCGGCGCAAATAGCGAGCTAGACGCGCTTAAAAAGGTATTTGAAGAGTCGTTTGAAAAAGGCGCAAAAGCCCTGCTCATCGCTAAAAACCTCAAGCAAGAGGGCAACTCGTACTCCTATAACTACGTCTATAAGATCGAAGATGACGGCAACGGCAAGCTAGACCAGGGCGACATCAAGCTGCTAGGCGTCGTAAATACCAATAGCGGCTTTCAAAATAACTACGATATAACCGCGGCTAACGCGGAGCTGTAGTTTTGCGATAAAATTTAGTCGGCCGAGTCGGTCGGCTAAATTTAATTTATGCTTTAACCTAGAATAAAGCACTTGGCTATAGCTACTAGGCTTACATCTATTTTTAACTACAATGCTTCGCTTTTAAAATTTACTTCAAATTTTAAGCTAAAGCGGCGAGCTTGTCGCAGGTCTATGCGACGAACCCGCGCAAATGCAAAGCAGCGCGCAGATCAAACATATAGGTGCGGGCGGCGATCTTTATCCGCAGCCGCGTCAAACTAAACGCGAATAACCGCGGACGCTTAGCTATGGATATATTTTGCTTCAAGTATGGCAAGATCGTCAAGCGTCGGGATATTATATAAGACATACCCAAAGAGCGAAAATGACTATACTATGTTTTAATTTTAGTCCGTTTTAGAGCCAAATCATCCGCAAAATTCGTAAAACTAAAATCCAAATTTAGCCGCCGAGTCGCCGAAAAAGTGAGCGAAATTTAAACCGAAACTTAAGGCGACGTTTTGCGCTAAATGCGAAAAAGGCAAATTTAAGCCGACTTTGCCTAATTTTCGCCGCCTGCCGAATTTAGCCTTAGGCTCAAGCTCTGCCCGCCGTTTCTAAAACCACGCTTTTTAGTAAATTTACGCCGTTAGCGATATCGCTCCAGCTAGAAAATTCCGCCGGATTGTGACTAATTCCGTCTTTAGACGGGATGAAGATCATCGCCGTAGGACATAGCGCGCTCATATGCATAGCGTCGTGCCCCGCGCCGCTTGGCATGATTTCAAAGCTAAGTCCGAGCTGCTCGGTTTTTTGGGCGACTAGCTCGATGAGGCGGCCGTCCAGCGCGCACGGCTCGTCAAAGGCTAGCTGCTTGATCTCGCATTTGACGCCGCGCTGTGATTCGATGCGCGAGATTTCGCCTAGGATCTGCTCGTAGGCCGCCTCGCGCGTGCGCAGGTCGATACCGCGCAGATCGATTAGTAGCGTAGTTTCGCCAGGTACTACGTTCATGACGCCCGGTTTTACCATGCAGTTGCCCACGGTTGCTACCACGCCGTTTGCCGCGTTTTCGCGCGCGACGTTCTCGACGGCCAGTACTATCTGCGCTGCCGTACAAAGCGCGTCATGACGGTACTTCATCGCGGTCGTGCCGGAGTGCTGAGCCTGACCCTGCACGCGCACGCTAAATCTGTGCGGCGCGGCGATGGCGCTCACAACGCCGATTTGGATATTTTCGTTATCTAGTAGCGGCCCCTGCTCGATGTGTAGCTCAAAAAAGCTCTCGTAGTTTGGCGTCAAATTTTTGGCCTTTTCGATATTTGCTAGATCGATGCCAAACTCCGCAAATATCTCGCCTATCGCGCGTCCCTGAAAGTCGCGCACGTCTTTTAGCTTTTCATAACCCAGCTTGCCGCACATTACTTTGCTGCCAAGCGTCGCGATGTTAAATCGGCTCGACTCCTCGCACTCAAAGACGACTAGTTCGAGCGGTCTGCGCGTCTGCACGCCTTCGTCGTTTAGCGATCTAATGAGCTCCAGTCCGCCCAGAACGCCCAAAATCCCGTCAAATTCGCCGCCGTTTATCACGGTGTCTAGGTGTGAGCCAAACGCTACCGCCGGTAGCTCGGGCTGGGTACCTTCGCGCCTAGCAAAGATATTTCCGATCGCGTCTATGCGTACTTTTAGGCCCGCTTCTTTACAGCGCGCGATAAATAGCTCCCTGGCAGCCTTATCCTCGCGCGTGTAGGCTAGGCGGCTCATCCCGGCGCCAAAGCTTGCGTCGTTTACGGCGTTTATCTCGCTAAAAAGCGCCTTAAGTCTATCTAAATTTATACTCATAGCTACTCCTTTTGGTTAAATTTAAGCCAATTTTAGCCGCTAGTTTTTAAATTTTAGCTTTAATATTTTTATTTAAGTATTTATTTGATTATTTGGATTTTGCGTTTCGGTTAGAGTCGGTAAAATTTATGAGCCGCGTATTTACTTGCTAAATTTACTCGGCCTCTTTTGCGCTAAACGCAAAATACCGCGCGTAGTTTGCCTCGTCGTCTACGTCGCCCAGACAGATTAGCTCTTCGCTTTTGTCAAATTTCGCTTCAAAGCCCGCGTGATTCACGCTCGTATCGGCGGTTAGAAATTTAAGCCTCGGCAAAGCTAAAAGCGGCGTAATGTCTAAAATCTGATTAAGGTCAAGTTGAATATTTTCTAACGCGCGGCAAAATTTAAGCACCGATACGTCCGTAAGAGCGTTTTGGCTGAGGTATAGCACGCACAGTTTTGCTAGATTTGCCAAAGGCGAGACGTCCGCGATACGGTTATCGTCCGCGCGCAGGCACTCTAGCTCGCTAAGCTTGCCGATGGGTGCTAGGTCTTGGACGCCGTTTACTTCGATATTTAGCTCTTTTAGCTTCGCTAGCGCCGCAAGCGGACGGAGGTCTTGGATGCGGTTTCTATCCAGCCAAAGCTCGGTTAAATTTGCGAGGCGCGCAAGCGGCGAAACATCTGAAATATCGTTGTTTGAAAGCTTTAGCGATTTTAGTTTTTTAAGCTCGCCCAAAAACGAAACGTCTCTGACGCCGCAGTCGTAAAGCTTTAGCGTCCTAAGCTCGCTAAGGCATGCAAGCGGCGTAAAATCCGTGAATAAAACGCTAAAAAGCCGCAATTTTTTTAGCTTTTTAAATTTAGCTAGAGGCGCGGCATCACCGCACGGAGCATCTATATCTAGCGCCTCAAGCGAGCTAAAAGAGGGCAAATTTGAAAGATCATGCACGTTTTGCGAGCTGATTTCCAGAGATTTTAGATTTGCAAAATGCCCCAAATCAGCAAGGTCGCCGTCCGTGAATTTATCGCTGCAAAACTGCATTTTAGTTACGCCCGAAGCCGCCTCCTCGCTCACGTAGTCGCGGTTACCGATTCGGCGCAGCAAGCCGCTATTTTTTAGCATGGCTTTTGCCTTTTGCTCTACGATTTTGCTTTTAAAATTGATAAATTCGCTCATTTTCTTGCTTAAATTTGACGCCTAAAATTTATACGAAACGCCCGTATAAACTACGCTCTCGTATCTGCTGCGAACGATAGGCGAACGAGCTACTTCGTCCGAAAATCTCCTGGCGCCCGCCGTCGCGCTTAAGCCAAAACCGTTGTTAAATTCATAAGTCGCCGTAGCTCTGGCGCCTAGCGCGTAGGAGCTGCCAGGATTATAAACCGAAGTCACCGCGCCGCCTAGCTCGCTCACGTCCGTGCCGAAGTAATAATCGCTAAGCTTTCGCGAAAATACGTCGTAAGTAACGGCCGGAATGAGCGAAAATCTCTGCGAGGCGGGTAAGAAATACGACGCCTCGGCCCCGTAGCTACCGCCTCGTCCGCCGCCCTGGGCATAAACGAAGGTCTGAAAACCGCCTAAATTCGCCCCAAATTTGCCGCCGAGCGCCGTTTGATGCTCTCTATCGCGGACGCTGCGGTACTGAGGTTTTAGTTTGCTAGACTTCACGCGCCAGCCGTCAAAAAACCTCGCATACGCGCCTGCAAAGAGGTTTTCGCTAAAATTATGCTCGTAGCCGACTTCTAGGCCTCTAAGGTAAAAACCCTCGTAATAAGCCTCAATCTGAGGCAAAGGCACGGCGCTTAGGCGGTCTTTGGTATAAAAGACGCCTTTTTGGACGGCGGCTCCGGCGCCGATACTTGCGCCGTTTTTGGCCTCCTGCGCGCAGGCTAATGCGCCTAAAGCGCAAAGAGCGAATAGATATTTTTTCATTTTTTCTCCTCAAATTTCGGTTTATTGCTTGGTTTTGTTTTAAATTTAGCTTCTTTTTACGCCGCAGTTTGATTTTCGGGCCGTTTTGAACCAGTCTTTTAAGATAAAGCTAAAGCGCGATTAACGCTTTTTTAGTCTTAAAATTTACTTGTTTTTTCTTTTTGAGCCTTTTTTGGCTCGGTATTTTACCGTAGTGCGTAAATTTAACAAGCGATTTTGAAGTTTATTTGACTAAGGCTACCTTGCGGGTTAATCGGCAAAACTTTAGCAAACGAGAGTTAAATTTAGCCCTAGTCGCGATAAATTTATAGGTTTTTAGGCGACAAAATGCCTAAATTTGCTTTGCGCCTTATTTACCGCTTGATTTCGCGCGTTTGGATGGTTGCGAGTTTGCCTAAATTTAATATAACGGCAAACTCTAGCTGCCTAAAATAACGGTAAAATCGGCATCTTTAAATTTAGCCGCCGTTGCCGTAAATAAAACAAGTGGCTAAATCCGAGCGCTTATTGCGGCGAGCCGATTTTGCCGCTTATACGAGCTGCGCGCCCCGCCCTTTTACGACCTCGCCGATAACGTAGCCGTCGGTTCTAGCTAGCACGAAGTCCGCGTTTTCTTTCGGAGCAATGACGATCATGCCAACGCCCATATTAAACGTCCTCATCATCTCAGCGGGCTCCACCTTTTGTGCGATGATTTTAAAGATTTCAGGCGTATGGATCGCGGCATGCTCGATCTTCGCACCCAGCCCCTCCGGAAATACGCGCGGCAAATTTTCCACGATGCCGCCGCCCGTGATGTGCGCGAGCGCGTGGATCTTGTCTTTTAAATTTAAAAAGTCGCCTACGTAAATCCTAGTCGGCTCCAAAAGCACGTCGATGAGCGCGCGACCGTCTACTTTGTCGTCAAATTTTAACCCTAGCTCGGCGATTACTTTGCGAGCGAGCGAGAAGCCGTTTGAGTGCAGGCCGCTGCTAGGAAGCGCGATGAGCACATCGCCCTCGCGGACGAATTTTGAGCGGTCGATCTCGCCCTCTTCGGCGATACCCACGGCAAAGCCCGCGAGGTCAAAGTCGCCCTTTTCATACATCGAGGGCATCTCAGCCGTTTCGCCGCCGATCAGCGCGCAACGCGCGAGTTTGCAGCCCTGCGCGATACTTTTTACGACCTCTTTGGCATCCGCGATTTCAAGCTTTGCCGTTGCGTAGTAGTCGAGGAAAAACAGCGGCTCGGCGAAGTTGCAGATGAGATCATTTACGCACATCGCGACGAGGTCTTGACCCACGCCGTCAAATTTACGCGCGTCGATCGCGAGTCGTAGCTTCGTGCCTACGCCGTCGGTGGCGCCTAGGATCGCAGGTTTTTTGTAGCCGGTAGGCAGCCGCACCGCGCCGCTAAACGAGCCGATGCCGCCCAAAACGTGCGGAGTTTGCGTCGCTTTGACGAACGGTTTTATCGCATTTACGAACTCATTTCCCGCGTCTATATCGACGCCCGCGTCTTTGTAGCTTATCATTTTTGCCCTTTGTTGAAATTTGATTAATTTTAGCCAAAAATTGCTAAAATCGGAGTAAAAAATCGGAGGCAAAATGCCGCAATTTAAACACGCAATCGTTATCACGGGCAGCATCGGCAGCGGCAAAAGCACGGTTTGCAAGATACTTGCCGGGCGTGGATTTGAGATCATCGACGCGGACTCTATCGCCCACGAACAGCTAAATTTGTGCGCGAGCGAGGTCGCGGCGGAGTTTGGAAGCGAGGTTTTAAATGGCGGCAAAATCGATAGAAAAAAGCTCGGCGCGCTAGCGTTTAGGGATGCGGGCAAGCTAAAAATTTTAGAGCGAATTTTGCACCCAAAGATTAGGCTTGAAATTTTATCTCGCGCGGCAAAGCTAGAAAGCGCGGGCAGGACGTATTTCGTAGATATCCCGCTATTTTTTGAAAGGCGGGACGCTTACAAAGAGTTTTCGCGCGTAGCGGTCGTTTATGCGCCTAAAGATACGCTAATCTCGCGCGTGATGAAGCGAAACGAGCTTAGCTACGACGCCTCAAAACGCCGCGTAGAGCTACAAATAGACATCGAGGAAAAGCGCGCTGCGGCAAATTTTACGATAGAAAACGTCGGAGACTTTGAAAATTTAAAAAACGAAACGCTAAAGTTTTTAAGCGAAATTTCATCTAAACCCTGCACGTAAGATTTAAATATAAGTTTGCGCTTATTAAATTTTAGCTATAATCCAGGCTTCATAGATGGGTGTCCGAGCGGTTGAAGGAGCACGCCTGGAACGCGTGTAAAGTGCAAGCTTTCGAGGGTTCGAATCCCTTCCCATCTGCCATAATCTTATAAAACTTAACCCAAAAATTTTCCGCAAATTTAAAAATCAAGAACAAAAAATGATAAAGATAAAACATATAAACGAAGATGATTACGCGCGGATTTTCGTATTCGGCGATCTGCACGGCTGTCTCGGGCTTTTTAACCTGATGCTTAAAAAGATAAATTTGAGCAAAAAAGATCTGATAATCATCCTAGGCGACAGCTGCGACCGAGGCGAAGATACGATCGGACTATATAAAAAGTACGCCGAGCTAGTTAGAAACGGATACGCGCTGATCCACGTACTGGGAAATCACGAGAAAATGATGATGGACGGGTATTTCGGCGGCGACGCGCTAGATCATCAAATTTGGCTTAGAAACGGCGGCGATAAAACAAAAAGATCGATCTACAAGCGAAATTTAAACAGTTTCGCGCTCTCGTGGCTCAAGGATTTTATCAGCGATATGCCCCACGTCGTAAGCTCTGAAAAAAGCATATTCGTCCACGCAGCCTTTGACGGCGGCAAAAGCGAAGAGGAGCAGGACGAGGACTACGTACTGTGGAGTATAGAGCCGTTTTGGGAGGGTAATAATACGGGCAAGAGGATATTTCACGGGCATGTCGCAAGCGAAGAAAATAGGATAACCAGGCGCGAAAATAACGTCTTTTCGATGGACGTGGGAGCCGTGTTTTTTAAAAGGCTAGAGATAATGGAGATAAAAAGCGGGGAGAAATTTGAAGTAAGCCTATAAGTTTAAATTTAAGCATAAATTTAGCATTTTAATAGGATAAATGCAACCAGACTCGCAAATTTAGCAAGATTGCGTAAGCCGCAACCGTCTCAAAATCTAGAGCTTATAGTTAAATTTGGCTGCACGGCTTATACCGTCTTAAATTTGATCCAAAAGCCAAAAAATAGACAAATTCGTAAATTTGAGCGTCAAGGATTATTTGCTTAGCTGCCGTAAATTTTAAATATATTTTAGGAAAAACGATGGTTTATTTTACTTCAGATCTACATTTCGAACATAGCAATACCATGAAATTTCATCCATGTTTTAGGCCTTTTTCTAGTGTAGAGGCGATGGATAGCGCGCTCATTCGCCTCTGGAACGATAGAGTAAATCCCTGCGACACGGTCTATAACATAGGCGATCTAAACTTTCACAAGGAGCATATCCATCTTTAGCAAGCTAAGCGGCAAGCACGTCCTAGTGCTAGGAAATCACGACGAAGCGATAAAAAAGCGCAAAGACGAGCTGCTAGCCATGAAAAAGCAAGACGGCAATGCGCTGTTTGAGGAAATTTGCGAATACAAAGATATAACCGTGCAGCACATTTTGACCCGTCTTAGTCAAATTTGCGCTTTAAATTTACAAAGCAAATTTGGGCCGCAAACCTCAAATTTGAGCCCGAATTTGCCGATTTATAAAAACGTTAGGAGCAAAAATACGCCCAAAATCAAGCGATAAATCACAAACGGCATCATCGAAATGCGCTGCAACATCGCCATAAATAGCCGCACGCAAAGATACGCGCTAACGCCGCTAATCGCCGCGCCGATAGCAAGGTCGCTCCAAGGTAGCGCATCGGGCATCTTAAAGACTTTAATGGCCTCCAAACCACCTGCTAGCACGATAACCGGGATCGAGAGCAAAAACGAAAAATTTGCGCTCGCGGTCCGAGAAAAACCGAGCATTAGCGCCGCAGTCATCGTCACGCCCGAGCGTGAAACGCCCGGTATGAGCGCGATTGCCTGCGCTAGGCCGATGATTAGGGCGATTTTTATCGTGATGGCGGCTTCGTCCTTTGCGCCGCTTTTTTTGTCGGCAAAGCCTAAAATTAATCCAAAAACTATGGTCATAATAGCGATCAAAGCGCCGTTTCTAGCGTACTGCTCGATAAAATCGCCAAAGGCTAGGCCAAACAGCCCCACGGGGATCGTGCCAAAACCGGTCGCCCACACGAGCGTGCTTTGGCCGACCGTCTTTTTTTGAGCGATCGAGGCGAAAAAATCTCTCAAAAGCGCGGCGATGCGGTCTTTAAAGTAAATCAAAATCGCAACCAGCGTGCCTACGTGAACGGCGACGTCAAAGGCTAGCCCTTGATCCGCCCATCCTAGCAACTTTGGTACCAGCACTAGATGCGCCGAGCTAGATACGGGCAAAAACTCGCTAATGCCCTGAACTAGGGCTAAAACGATGATATGCGAGAGTTCCATTTTATACCTTGATTAAAAATTTAGTCGTTTTACGCAAATTTAGCGGCGGATTTGAGATTTTTGCCGCGGGTTTAAAAGTCGTAAAGACGCGATTTTAGCAGAAAAATCATAAATTGTCGCAACTAAAATTTTGCGCCGAGTTTTCACGTTCGCAAATTCATCTCTTACCGCCATCGCTTTTTTGCGCTATTTCGTGATTATCATCGGCTTTTATTTTTTGCGTTTAAATTTCTTCGGTAGCAAAACGCCGCCTATCTCGTGTTTTTGCTCCAGTCTATCTAGCGCCGAAATATCTTGTAAATTTTTGGCCCAAGCAATCTCTAAATGCTCTAGTTTGGTCATATTTTCTATGCCGTCCAATGATTTTATTTCGCTGTAAAATAGCCTCAAATCGCGTAAATTTAACAAATCAACAAATTCGCTCAAATCGCTGCTTTTGTAGCTGTATAGGACGAGGACTTCTAGCTGCTTGGCTTTGCCGATATTATAAACGCTGGGCTTATAGCCGTCTAAAACCAGCTCTTTTAGCGCCGTTATCTTGGAGACGTCTATCTCGAATTTATGCATTTTCTCCGTGCTTATAGATAGCGTTTCTAAATTTTTAAGTCGGTAAAGAGCGTCAAGGTTGCGCACCTGAATTAAATTAAAATTAGTCGTGATGGATAACCCGCGCAAATCAGGATAAAGCGATAAATCTCGTAAATCCAAGATCACTTCGTCGCTAATACGCGCGGTTTTGCCCTTCATACGTTTTGGTATCATGAAATCAAAAGCCGACCAATCGCGTATTCGTAAGGAGCATCGGTTTTCCTTGGCGCAAAGAACGCCGTCTTTGACGTACTGCGGTAGCGTCTCGACCCAGTTATCTTTTAGCGGCGAAGATAAATCCCGTTTAAAAAAGTGCGTGAACATAATATTTCCTATTTTGGCGAGCGTTGATTTTTTGCGATTTTTATAGTTTAGCTCAAGTTAAAAAGACCGAAATCTCGGACATCTTCGCACGGGATTTGCGCCGCTTAATATTGAGCGCCCCCTCTAAAACCGCAGGATCAAAGATTTCCCGTGCCGTCTGCGGTAAAGCAAGCGCGGTCTGATAAACCGTAATCATAGCTTAGATCGCGCCCGTTTGAGCCTGACTGCGAGTTTTGTCCTCATTTAAGTTAGAGGGGTGCTTTTGTCCCGCAAATGCTAGTCGCTGTGGTTGCGGGAAATCGCTAAACCGATCTTTTAGTATCTTTGTGCGTTTAAATTTGTAGATAGTTTAAAAAATTCGCATTTCAACTGCCGCCGTAAATTTTGGTAAATTCGGCTATATTTGCCGGCTTATAAAAACTGCATACGGCCTTGCCCTTCGGCCGAATTTTCCTAGCTTTTGAGCCGTTAAATTTATGAAAATTAAAAACGGCGAGTGCGTAAAAATCGCTTAATAATTCCTGGGCAAACTTAAGCCAAAATCCTTTTTGTAAGCGTGGGCAAATTGGGCGTCCCGCAAACCGCGCAAAAGCGCAAATTTGCAGGCTAAATTTATAAAATTTACTCTTTTGTTTTTGCCATCCTGCGGCGCATAGTCGGATCGAGATAGCGCTTGCGTACGCGTATGTTTGACGGCGTGACTTCGACTAGCTCGTCCTCCTCGATCCACTCCAGAGCGCGCTCAAGGCTTAGCTTTCTAGGCGGTACGAGCTTGATAGCATCGTCAGAGCCGCTAGCGCGCACGTTGGTTAGGTTTTTGCCTTTGATCGGGTTTACGTCCAGATCGTTTGGACGGCTGTGCTCGCCGATGATCATACCCACGTAGGTCTTAGTCTGCGGATCGACGAAAAGGACGCCGCGATCTTGCAAGTTCCAGAGGCTATACGCTAGCGTCACGCCGTTTTCCATCGAGACCAGAGCGCCGTTGCTGCGGTGCTCGACGCTGCCTATTAGCGGGCGAAACTCAAGGAAGCTGTGGTTCATGATGCCCTCGCCCTTCGTATCGGTCAAAAACTGGCTTCTAAAGCCGATGAGGCCGCGCGCAGGGATCTCAAACTCGAGCCTCGTCTGTCCGTCGCCGGTCGGGTTCATCGAGACCATCTCGGCCTTTCTGCGTCCGAGTTTTTCGATCACGGTGCCGCTAAACTCGTCCGGCACGTCGCATACTAGTAGCTCAAACGGCTCGCAGCGCACGCCCTCGATCTCTTTGATGATGACTTCCGGACGCCCGAGACAAAACTCAAAGCCCTCGCGGCGCATATTTTCGGCCAAAATCGTGATTTGTAGCTCACCGCGGCCGCTAACCTTAAATTTACCCTCTCCGATGTTTTCGTAACGCATCGCGATATTGGTTTTCATCTCGCTAGCTAGACGTTCGTCGAGTTTGTTTGACGTTACGTGCTTGCCCTCGGTGCCCGCTAGCGGACTATCGTTTACGCTAAATACGACGCTAAGCGTAGGTTCCTCGATCTTTAGCGGATCAAGCGGCATAGGGGAGTTTGGATCTACGACGCTATCGCCGACATCTAGCGCTTCAAAGCCCGCTATCGCCACGATATCGCCTACTTGCGCCTCGTCTATATCGCGGCGCTCAAGACCCAAAAAGCCGATGAGTTTTGAAATCCTACCCGTCGTTTTCGTACCGTCGGCTTTAGCAAGCATCACATTTTGGTTTTTAGAAATTTTACCGTTAAAGATGCGCGCGATGCCGATTTTACCGACGTAGTTGTCATAATCAAGCGTGAAAACCTGAAGTTGCAAAGGGTTATTCACGTCGCCGCTAGGAGCCGGAACGTGAGACAAAATCGTCTCGAAAAGCGGTTGCATATTTACGTTTTCGTCGGCCAAATTTAGCTTCGCGTAGCCGTTTCTAGCCGCCGCGTAAACGACGGGAAACTCTAGCTGCTCGTCGTTTGCGTCAAGCGCTACGAAAAGGTCGAAAATCTCGTTTATCACGCGGTCCGGATCGGCTGCGGGTTTGTCGATTTTATTTACGACGACGATCGGGCGAAGGCCGAGCGAGAGAGCCTTTTTTACGACGAATTTAGTCTGCGGCATTACGCCTTCTTGCGCGTCTACGAGTAGCAAAACGCCGTCTACCATCTTTAGCACGCGCTCTACCTCGCCTCCAAAATCCGCGTGGCCCGGGGTGTCGATGATGTTGATTTTGGTGTCTTTGTAGCGGATCGCGGTGTTTTTTGAGAGGATCGTGATGCCGCGCTCGCGCTCGATGTCGTTGCTGTCCATCACGCGTTCGCCGACGGTTTGGTGCTCGTTAAAAGTACCCGATTGTTTCAAAAGCTCGTCAACCATCGTAGTTTTGCCGTGATCGACGTGAGCGATGACGGCGATGTTTCGTATCTTTTCCAAATTTTTCTCCGTTATTAAAATGGGGCTGATTTTAGCCAAATTTTCCTTATAAAAATAATAAAGCCGTTGTGGAACGTTTCTTGCATAGCTCATAAAAGCTAAATTTAAAGGGTTTTTATGCAGACAACTCAAAACGATATTTTATCATTTGACGCGAGCATCAAAGGCGGCGTGAAAAAACAGAGCAAAAGCGCGCAAAAAGGTGGCAAAGAGGACGGCGCATTTCTCTCTATGGTGCTAGACGCGGCCGCTAAAAAGGGCGAAAATTTAAGCGAAAAAGATCTAAAAGAGATGGCAAAAGCCGTAAATTTATCCGCCCAAACGGTTCAAAACGGGCAAATCAAAGCGCCTATCCAAAGCACAGACTTAAAAGAAATTTTAGGCGAGGAAGCGGCGGAAAATTTGTTTGAAAATGCGACTTTTATGCAGCTCTTGCAAATTTTAGAGATGCTTAGCGGCGGCGAGAAAATCAGCAAATTTCCAAATTTTGAAAACCGCCTAGCCAAAGCGCTCTCAAGCGAAACGACGCTAAACGAGCTAAGGGGAGCCAAAAATCTAAACGAGCTAATAGAGATCGCAAACAAGCTAAATTTGGGTCTAGAAAATATCGAAGTGACGCAAGAGCAGGCCGACGAGCTGGGCGAGAAATTTCCGAGTTTGGCGAAAAAAGATTTCTTTGAACCAGTGGCGCCTAAGAAAAATTTTGCATTTAGCGAGCTAAAAAACAAGGTCGAAGAGGCGATAAACGCAAACGAGCCCGAGCCAAAAGATACGCTAAATAAGCTACTAGCCGCCGTGCAAGAAGAGCAAAATAAAGCACAGCCCAAAGACGTCGGCGCAAAAGCGCAAGATACGCAAAATTTGGCTCAAAACTCCAAAATCATAAAAGAAGCGGTAAAAAACGAGGACGAGAAAGAGGTAAATTTAAAAGACGAAAAACCAAGCCTCAAAGCCGAAGGAGAGCTAAATTTAACCGCCGCAAAAAGCGAAAAATCAGGACTCGGCCAAGACTCTAAAAAGATAAATTTGCAAAATTTGCTATTTCCGGAGCGCGAGAGCGCCGAGGAGCAAGTTTTGACCGAGCCGCAAAGCGAAGGTAGCGAAAATAGCGAACTAAACGCGATGGTAAAAGACGTAATCTCAAACGCCAAAGCGCAAACTAGAAATTTCCAAGCCGTGCGCGAGACGTTTGATAACTTTAGTTCAAATTTGAAAGAGCAGGTCGCGGCCTACAAATCGCCGTTTATGCGCTTTAACATCACGCTAAATCCGCTAAATTTGGGCGAAGTCGAGATCACGATGGTAAATCGCGGTAACAATCTGCACATAAATTTTAGCTCCAACACGCAGACGATGAACCTATTTTTACAAAATCAGGCCGAGTTTAAAAACAGCCTCGTAAACATGGGTTTTACCGAGCTTGAGATGAACTTTAGCGATCAAAATCAGCAAAAAAAAGAGCAAGGGCAAAAGAGTTACAAAGGCTCTAAATTTAATGCTGGCGGCACAGAGCAAGGCGAACCTGTGGCGCCTCGTCTAGAGCTTGTCGTTCCGCGATATGTGTAAATTTGGAATCAAATTTGCTTGAAATATAAAAATTTAAAGGATAAAAGATGTCAAACGGACTAGAAACCAATAACTTCACGGTAAACAACCAAGCCGCTAAAAAATCGGCGGACGCCCTACAAAAGGCCGCAGGCACCAATCCAAACGCCCAGCTAGACAAGGACGCTTTTATGAAACTTCTTTTAACCGAGCTTCAGTATCAAGACCCGACAAGCCCGATGGATACGGAAAAAATGCTAACTCAAACCAGCCAGCTAGCCTCGCTTGAAATGCAAGAAAATACGAACAAAATGATGCAAAAGCTAGCCGATCAGTTAAAAAATAGCACCAATATGTACGCCGTCGGAGTGCTAGGCAAGATGGCTAAAATCGGCGATAGCGGCATCGTAAAAGAAGAGGGCTCGGGCGTCAAATTTGCGGGATTTTTAGAAAGCGCAGCAAAAGGCGGCACGATAAATATCAAAGACGGCACCGGCAAACTCGTAAGAAAGCTAGAATTCGGCCAAGCTAGCGCCGGAGCCAATACCTTCGAGTGGGACGGCAAGGATAACGCGGGCAACGATGCCAGAGCCGGCTCATATACGGTCGAGATCAGCTACACCGATGCGGCGGGCAATGTCAAAAACGGTGGCGTAGGCAACTATCTCGTAGAAGGCGTCAAATTTATCGACGGTATAGCGCAAGTAAAAGTCGGCGGACAATACGTCAGCATCGACAAAGTAAAAGAATTTACCGAGCCGAAAAAAGGATAGGACGATGGTAAGAAGCCTGTATAACGGCGTTAGCGGCGTCAGAACCCAGGGGTTTAGTATGGACGTGTGGGCGAACAATATCGCCAATATAAATAACGTCGGCTTTACCGCTTCGATACCTGAATTTAAGAGTATTTTTTACCAAACCTCCTTTGCCGCGGGCAACAACCCGACTCAAGACCAAGTTGGCCTCGGCGCTACGGGCATGACGACGGCGCTTAGCTTTTACAAGCAAGGCCCGTTTATGAAAACCGATAACGTCTTAGATATGGCTATCGGCGGTAAGGGGTTTTTTGGCGTAACGAACGGCTCAGGTACCTACTATACGCGCGCCGGTAGCTTTGGCGTCGATAAAGAAAGATATCTCGTAACAAATCAAGGCAACTACGTCCTAGGCACGCAAAATACGCTAACGCAGGTCGCTCCTAGCCAGGGCGCGATAGAGGCTTTCGGTAGAGTAAACGGACGAGCCGCCGTCACGCAGGCCTATACGCTAGGCGCAGATACGACCGACCTTGACGTCGGCGATATCGGCTCTCAGGGCAAAATTCGCCTACCGGAGTTTTTGTATCTACCAACCAAACCGACTTCAAAGGTAACCTTTAAAGGAAATCTCGACTCATCTTTTAAAACCGAGCCCGCTACCCTGCCCGTAGATGCCGCAACCTATACGAGCAACATAGATAATGCTTCTAGAACTATAAATTTACGCGGACGAGTTACGCCTGACGCTGCGATAACTCGCCCTAGAAAAGGCGATCTCATCACTGTAACGGCAACCGACGCAAACGGCAAAACGGCTGAATTTAGCGCTCCGATCGACGAAAACGGCAACTGGAGCATAAGCAGGAGCTTTGAGAGAGATTTTGATCTAACGACGGCGCCAAATTTAACGGCTAAGATAAATACGACCAAAGAAGCGGCAAATCGGGAAAAATTCGTGACCGAGCTTTTAAATGCGGACGGCACGAAAAATACTCTGGAACTAACGCTAACAAAACGCGTACCTCAGGGCGCTAACGGTATGGTTTGGGAAGCGGCGGCAACCGTAAAAGACTCGAGCGGCGCAACGATCTCAAATGCTAACGGAGAGTTAAATTTCGACCACGATGGTAGGCTTGTTAGCTCTACTCTAAGCACCCTAGATAATAACGGCTCGCAAATCGAGCTAGACTTCGGCACCCCCGTGGCTGCGGGTCAAATTTACTCAGGCGTCACTAGCACGTCTCAAGCCAAAAGCATATCGATCGCTCAAGACGGCGTACGAGAGGGTATTTTAAAGGATTATTACACCAACGATTCAGGAAACATCTTGGCGCAGTTTACAAACGGCCAAGTCCGCTCCGTCGGCAAAGTTGCTCTCTATCACTTCCAAAACGAGCAGGGACTTGCAAAAATGGGCGACAATATCTATTCGCAAAGCGCGAATTCCGGCGCGGCCTTTTTCTATAAAGACGCAGGTGGCAAAAGTATTTACGGCGCCAAACTGGCTAGCAGCACGCTAGAACAGTCAAACGTCGATCTAGCGCAGGCTCTGACGGAAGTCATCGTCACGCAAAAAGCCTACGACGCTAACGCCAAGAGTATCACGACTAGCAACGAAATGCTCCAGCGCGCCATCGAGCTAAAACGCTAAACAGGGTTAAATTTTGCTATACTCATATGCGAACTATTTGTTTCTTAAAGCCAACATCCTAGTTATCTATTTTTTAAACTACGGTACAAATTATAGATTATGGCTTAAGCGTATCTTAAGTAACATTATAATACAGTAACGATACTGATTATTTATTAAGGATATAATTATGAATAAAAGTACATATGCACTTATGTTTTTATTTTTTGTTATAACTACGGGATTGACTGAGGATACCAAAACTACATCATCTAAAGATGATGAAAAGATTATATATGAGAGATGCATGAGTAGATGCATGAGGTTTCTCGGTAACGATCCGTTTAATCAGGGCTTTCCTTTCTTTAATTGTATGCGAACATGCCATCTGGAATATGGAGTAATTTGGTAATGGTAGGATTTTATTTATGGCATCGTTAGAACATTTCGATCTATGCATAGGCGAGAGTTTGGAGCGACTACAAAGTGCGGTCGCAGAAGTGCAAGAGCTAAAAAGTGAGGTAAAGGATAGTAAAGCTATCGTCGCGAAAATTGCCTCTGCGATACTGGAAATTTGGAAAGCTAGAGAGATATTTTATGAAAGTATGCCGCAGGTAAAGCGTGATTTTAAAAGAGAAAATGAAGAGGATGAAAGGCGATATGAGGAGCTAAACGCAATACTAAATAAGGCCTACGAGTTTGAGAAAAACGGTGATTTCGGCAAAGCTACGCAGGTTTACGACAAGCTTTTACAAGTTTCGAAATACGGTTTTTTTAAGCTCACGGCGCAGGCGGGACTATATCGTTGCGGCGTTGTAGTGATACAAACCAAAGGCTAAATTTAGCGGCGCGAAAAGCAAAACGGCACCGTGCTATGCTAAATACTATGAGCTTAGTACAAAATTTAATCGGTAAATTTGATGCCGTTAAATTTCACAAACCTGCAAAGCATCTTTATGAAGCTCGAATTTAGCCTATTTTAGCTCCGTGTGCGTGCGTGATTCTATCGCTATGGCTACAAATTTGAGGGTTAAATTTAAAAGCCATTAAATTTAAATAAACTTAAATTTAATGGCTTGCTTCAAGATATCTAAATAAATTTTTAGCTAAAATCAGCCCCAAAAATTTATCAATAAAGAAAAAAATCATGAACCGAAAACGCATCTACAACCCAAGCTCCAACGAAAATTTGACCGATCGCCGCGTATTTAACGGCAATCCGCACGGCATCTTAAATTTCACCAAGGCAAAATACCAGTGGGCGCTCAAGCTCTGGGACCTGATGGAGGCTAACACGTGGTTTCCAAAAGAGGTCGATACCACCGACGACGTGCGCGACTACGCCTACAACCTCACGCAGGCTGAAAAGCGCATGTACGATCTAGTTTGGAGTCAGCTCATCTCGATGGATAGCTTCCAGACGAACAACCTAGCCGACAACATCAACCCGTACATCACCGCACCCGAGATCAACGCCTGCCTAGCGCGCCAAGCCTACGAGGAAGCCAACCACTCCAAGTCCTACGCCGTCATGGTCGAGGCGATCTGCGACAACACCGACCTGATCTACGAGATGGAAAAGCACGATGAGGTTTTGCGCGAGAAAAACGACTACATCTCAAGCGTTTACGAGGAGCTAGCGGGCGTAGTCACGGACGAAAAGTTGCTACTTGCCATGGTGGCGAATCAAATTTTAGAAGGTATTTATTTTTACAGCGGTTTTACGGCGATTTATGCGCTGGCGCGTGCGGGCAAGATGCTAGGCAGTGCGCAGATGATACGCTTTATCCAGCGCGACGAGATCACGCATCTGCTGTTATTTCAAAACATGATAAACAGCGTCCGCACCGAGCGTCCCGACCTTTTCACGCCTGAGACGGAAGCTAAAATTTACGATATGTTCGAGCGCGCGGGCGAGCTTGAAATCAAATGGGGCAAATACATCACGCAAAACCAGATCATGGGCTTTACCGACGACATCATCGAGCAATACATCCGCTACCTCATCGACCAGCGCCTAGTCGCCATCGGGCTAAAACGCCGCTACAACGTCCCTCACCCGATCAAATGGGTCGATGATTTTGCTAAATTTAACGACCAAAAGAGTAACTTTTTCGAGGCGAAGGTAACAAACTACAGCAAAGGAAGCATCAGTTTTGACGACTTTTAGTCCAAATTTATGCCCTATCGTCCTAACGGCGCCCTCTTGCTCCCAGCGTCAAGACGAGTTGCTCGAAAAAATCGCCACCGCGCCCAGAAACTCTATCATCTTAGCCAGCGAGCTGTGCGTTAGCGGATATGATTTCGACGGATTTTTTAGCGGAGCAAACCGAGCAATGCTCGGCGGCTCGATCGGTAGCTTTGATGCTATACTTTTTGAAGCGATCCAAGAAGCCCTAACTC
>CAUQCZ010000004.1:0-19190 GCA_963516335.1 uncultured Campylobacter sp.
CCTTGCGGTCGCAACTACAAGCAGAGGCTTTTAAATTCGGCTCGGTCATTACCGACAAGGTAACTCCCGTCGCCAAATTTAAAAGCGCCTCGTCTAGAACTTCTTGAAAAGCTACGAGCGCAGCGAAGTAGAAAAATACTTCGTCTTATCGTTTTACGTTCAAATTTGAAGTCAAATTTGGCTAAATTTGCAAATTTCGCCTAAGCTCTGTTACATACTACTTGTATGCGCCCTCGCTCGGCTTATTTCCGCCTCGTCTCCTCGTAGCGAAGTTTAGCTTCACTGCGTTTTCTACTGCAAGCAGAACGTTACGAGCGCTTGCGCGAAGTAAAAAGAAAAAATACTGCGCCTTATCGTTTTACGGTCAAATTTGAAGTTAAATTTGCAAATTTGAGCCACCCAGACCCGCACCTTGAAAATGCTAAATTCGGTCGGCAAATTTAAATTTTGTCGCTCAAAAGGACGCTTTGCGCAAAGAGTTAAATTTGACTGTATCAAATTTAGCCGACCCTCACCCTAGCAAAATTTCCTTCCTTGTTTCAAATTCCTCTTTGCTTATCGCGCCGCTCTCGTACAGCTCGTAGAGGCGTCTAAGCCGCTCCTCGAGGTCTTGCGCGCGCAGTTTGTCCTTTAGCGCTTCTTTTTTCTGATTTTTCTCGACGGCCGCGCCGGTTAAGCGCAGATCAAAGAGCCACCACGCGCCCCAAAGCGCCCAAAATACGTAACCAACGATCGCCCAAGCTAGGCTATATCCGATGAAAAACAGCGCCATCATCGCAAAGCCGCTCACGAATTTGCCCAGATAAAATCTATGCCCGCCAAACCAGCCCGTAAGCAGCCAAAGCGCGTAGGCTATATAAACGTTATCGCCCATTTTTGGCCCCCTTTCGCCCCGCGGCGAAGCTCTGCCAGAGTATGAGTACGACTCCGACGTCGATCATAACGTCTGCGAGGTTAAAGATCGCAAACTCAAACCACTTGTGCCAGTAGACGTAGTCCACGACGCCGCCGTGAACGAAGCGGTCGAGCAAATTTGAACTACCCGCGCCCAGGATTATACCCGCTCCTAGCGCGTGCTCTTCTAGGATTTCTTTTTTTTCGCTATCTTGGGTCAAATTTGGCTCCGTTTTTGCCGCGGCCCGGGCTTCAAATTTACGCTTAAGTCGCCAAAGCAGATAGCCGCAAACGCCTGCGATCAGCGCTAGCTGGATAAATTTGAGCCACTGCCCAAGAAACGCAAACATCGAAAACGCCACGCCTCGGTTATATGCAAGCACTAGCGAAAAGTACTCGCCCTGCCACGAAAAACCGCCCAAAAATATCTGCTTGACCGCCTGATCGAGCGCGAAAACTACGAAAAACGCCGCGAAAAAAACGCCTAAAATTTTAGCCATTTAGCGCTTTTACGAAAAATTTTTCGACCTCGTCCATGCGGGTTTTTAGCGCGTCGGCGCACTTGCCTTCAATCAAAAGCCTGATGAGGTTTTCGGTGCCCGAGTAGCGAAATAGCGAGCGGATGCCCTCTTTTGCGAGGCTTGCTTCAAGCTCTTTTAGTCCGGCGATGCTTTCAAGCGGCTTTTTCTCGGTTATCTTTAAATTTAGCAAAATTTGCGGATACGGTTTTATTTCGCTTAAAATTTCGCTCGCTTTTTTGCCCTTTTTTAGCACTAGCGCCGCAAACTGCAGCGCCGCTACGAGCCCGTCGCCCGTTTTTGCGTAGTCGCTAAAGATTATGTGACCGCTTTGTTCGCCGCCGAAATTCGTGCCGTTTTCTTTCATCTTTTCAAGCACGTATTTGTCGCCGACGTTTGCGCGCAGAAGCTTGATTTTGTGGGATTTTAGGTAGTCTTCGAGTGCGGCGTTGCTCATAACCGTAGCTACGACCGCGCCGCCCTTTAGGGCTTTGTTTTCTTGCAAAAATGCCGCCATGACGCCTAGCAAACTATCGCCGTTTGCCACCTCTCCGCACTCATCTACCACCACGAGTCTATCGGCGTCGCCGTCAAAAGCAAAGCCTAAATCCGCCCTTAATCGCGCTACCTCGGAGGCTAAATTTTGCGGATAGAGCGCGCCGCAGTTTAGGTTTATGTTGCTGCCGTTTGGTTCGTCGTTTATGACGATGGTTTCGGCTCCTAGCTCGCTAAAGATAGTCGGAGCGACTTTGTACGCAGCGCCGTTCGCGACATCTAAAACTACGCGCAGCCCGTGTAGGCTCAGGTTTTTAGGAAATGAGTTTTTGATCTGCACGATATAGCGGCCGATGACGTCGTCGATGCGCTTTGCGGCGCCGATTTCTAGCATTTGCTTTTGCGATCTTTCGATGAGCTCGTCGTCAAAATAAATCTTTTCTATCTGTGCTTCGGCCTCTTCGCCCAGTTTATTGCCTTCGCTATCAAAAAATTTGATGCCGTTATCGTAGTACGGGTTGTGCGAGGCGCTGATCATGATGCCCGCATCGCAGCGCATATCCTCGGTGAGAAACGCGATCGCGGGAGTTGGCATCGGGCCGATCTGGCGGACGTTGTAGCCCACGGCCGTAAGCCCTGCGACGATGGCAGTCTCGATCATATAGCCGCTTTTGCGCGTATCTTTGCCTAGCAAAATGGTGTTCGTATGCGACGCAAACTGCCTAAAATATATCCCGGCAGCCATAGCAAGTCGCATGGATGTTGCGGCGGAGAGTTTTTCGCCCGCTTTGCCGCGGACGCCGTCGGTACCGAATAACTTCATCATTATTTCCTTGTTGTTAAGGTTTTTGCAGCGTTGTCTCGCGAGCGCCTTTAAATGATTTTCGATTTTTCTCGCTACGGCGGACTACGTGTCCGGCCTTGCTCGAAAAATTCTCAAAAACATTTAAATTCATCTCGCGATACTGCCGCCTTGTCTTAAATATAAAATTTACTAAATTTATTAAATTTTTGACCTATTTTATCAAAAAATATCCAAATTTAAGTTGTAAATTTCCTCGCTTTAAATTTTACTTAAATTAAGCGAACTTTAAAACTGATTTTTATATAATCACGGACTAAAATTATGACAAAAAGGGACATTATGGCAAACCATAAATCTTCTGAAAAAAGAGCCAGACAGACTATCAAAAGGACTGAAAGAAACAGATTTTACCGCACTAGGCTTAAAAATATCACTAAAGCCGTGCGCGTAGCCGTTGAGGCAGGCGATAAAGAAGCTGCGTTAAACGCGTTTAAAGTGGCAAACAAAGACTTCCACAGCTTCGTTAGCAAGGGCTTTTTGAAAAAACAAACAGCTTCTCGCCGCGTAGGACGCCTCGCAAAACTCGTAAACAAACTATCTGCTTAATCTAAATTTTAATGTTAGCCGACAAACTGCAGCCTTTTTTGGATCGCTACGACGAGCTCTCTCGTCTGCTTAGCGATCCGTCTATCACAAACGATATCGCAAATATGACCAAGCTCTCAAAAGAGCAATCAAATTTAGAAGATATCGCCTCGGCTGCAAAGTCCTATCTGCAAACTCTCGCGGACATCGAGGAGAACAAGGCTCTACTTGATGACGCCGAGCTTGGCGAGCTAGCCAAAGACGAACTCAAAAATCTCGAATCCCAAAAAGAAAATCTCGAAGAAGAGATTAAAATTTTACTCCTTCCAAAAGATCCCAACGACGATAAAAACGTATTTTTAGAGATCCGCGCGGGTACAGGCGGAGACGAAGCGGCGCTTTTTGCGGGCGATTTGTTTAACGCCTACGCCAGGTATGCCGAGCTTCGCGGGTATAAATTCGAGATCGTAAGCCAAAGCGAGGGTAACACGGGCGGCTTTAAAGAGATTATCTTGCTGATAAAGGGCAAGGGGGCGTACTCGAGGCTCAAATTTGAGGGCGGCACCCACCGCGTACAGCGCGTACCCGAGACCGAAAGCCAAGGCCGCGTACACACCTCGGCAGTCACAGTCGCTATCATGCCCGAGGTTGAAGATAGCGAGATCGAGATAAATCCAAACGACCTTCGCATCGACGTCATGCGTAGCTCGGGCCACGGCGGACAGTCGGTAAATACGACCGACTCTGCGGTGCGAATCACTCACATTCCCACAGGCATCGTCGTCACGAACCAAGACGGCAAAAGCCAGCACAAAAACAAAGAAGCCGCGATGAAAGTGCTAAAAGCGCGCCTTTACGAGATACAAGAAGAGGAGCGCCTGGCCAAAGAAACCAGCGAGCGCAAAAGTCAAGTCGGCACGGGCGACCGCTCGGGGCGTATCCGCACCTACAACTTCCCGCAAAACCGCATCAGCGACCACCGCATAAATCTGACGCTTTACCGCCTCGACGCAATCATGGCGGCGGGACTTTTCGACGAGATTATTGAGCCGCTGATTGCGCATTATCAAGCCGAAGCAATCTCGGACGCTGAAATTTGAGCTACTATAAATTTTGCGTAATTTTAAAATTTTACTCTGCGAGTGATTGTATTCTAGGGTCTTTTTATTAAATTCGTATTTTGATTTTTACTTTGCTACTGCCGTTAAATTTTAAATTTAAGAAAACAAAAACTATAAACCGGTTTTGATAAATAAATCGCGATATTTTAGACGGCCGTGGCGTTTGTTTTGCGGATTGATTTGGTATAAAGAATTCGCGTCGGTTTTTGTTTGCTAAATTCAAAAATATTTTCTTGCTCTTTTAGACAAAATTAAACTCGGCGCAAATTTACATTATTGCATTAAGATTTTTAGGCTTGGAGGCTCAAGCCAAGACATCTAAAAAGCACCGAGATAAAAGCAAATTTATAAAGTTATTTAACTACGAAGCCATGTTTTTGGCGTAACTTCGTTTAAGACTCTGCGCTCACGCATAAGAGCCGCCGAATTTGACCGCAGACTTTGCTTTCGTGCGTCGTTAATTTCTAACAGACTTTGCAAGCTTATAGCTTACGTCGGCGCCGCGTTTAAATTTAACATCGCCTGCCGAATTTGCCGTTTGCGATTAGTTAGATTAGCTTCCGCTTTAGGCGTAGTTTCTTGCGCTAGGACCGTCTCATCCGACTTTAGCGCCTAAGCGTTAAATTTGCCGACTTTATCTATCTTTGCGTGACTTTTTATTGGCTTTATAAGCGCGCTTGCTGGGCTTTTGCCTTTGCCGACTGGCAACGGGGCGCGGATGTTTGAAAACTCCCCGCGCTACCTCTACGCTTACGTGAAAAGTTATGTCACTTTACTGGCGGCGCTCGAGGGATAAATTCGGTGCTTGCGTGGGTCTATTTTTGCAAAGATTTAGGTTATTTTTTAAGTCTTTTTGCGGTGTTTAAATTTAATGCGATTTTGATTCTTTGCGCCTGCGTTAATTTGATCTTGCGAACAAACGAGCGCTTTGTATTCACCTGTTTAAGTGGTGTTTGCTGAACTGCTTACAAAATCTCCTAAGGCCTTGCAGGCTTTGGTGCACAACGCGTGCATTTGTAGCTCGGTCGCAACTTTAGAGGCGCTTACGCTAGCTCAAATCTTTGTGGCACGACACCAGCTTGCGGGTAAAGCGCCGATCTTTGTAGCCTTACAAAATTGGCAACGCAGTCGCCTTTGCTACGGCAAAACGCGGGACAAATTCTGTCGGTTTCTAGCGGTTAGACATCCCAAAAACGCTAGTCGGGCTTTTGCCGGTTAATATTTGCACGATAGTTTCGGGCAAAATTTCATGCTCTATTGCGTGGATTTTTGCTTCAAATTCCTCAAGGCTCATCCTCGCACTCTTTTCAAACGCGCGCTGAGCGATAATCTTGCCGCCGTCTAGCTCCTCGCTGACCCAGTGCACGCTCACGCCGCCCACCTTCATATCGCTCTCAAAGCTCTCTTTTATCGCGTGTGCGCCCTTAAAAAGCGGCAACAACGACGGGTGCAAATTTATCGCGCGAACTTGGCTTGTAAAAACGGGCGTGAGGATACGCATAAAGCCCGCAAGCACGGTTAGATCTACGTTAGCTCGTTTTATTTCCTCTACGACAGCGGCGTCAAACTCCTCTCTCGAGGCAAAATTAACGTGCTCGATGACGACGCTTTTTAGGCCGTATTTTGCGGCTTTTGCGATGCCGCCTGCGTTAGCTTTATTTGTTAGCGTTAGCGCGACCTCGATCTTGGTCTGGCCAAAAACCTTGCCGTGCAACCTCTCTAAAATCGCCTCCAAATTCGAGCCGCCGCCGCTAAATAAAACCGCTATTTTTTTCGTAAGCATTTGAGTCCTTTGATGACGTCCGCGGCCGTGAGCGCGTAGTCGTTGATTTTGATTTCGCGAGCGGCTAGAGCGTGAGCTAACGTGCCCGAGATCGCGGCATTTAGCGGGTCGTAACCCTGCGCGAGCAGTCCCGCGACGATACCGCTTAGCGCGTCTCCGCTGCCGCCTTTTGCGAGTGCGGCGCTACCATGCGTCATGACGTAGACCTCGCCGCCTTGCGCGATTAGGGTGTTTGCACCCTTTAAAACAAGCACGCATTTAAAATTTCGGCTAAAAATTTGAGCGAGTTTGAAGCGATTTTTTTGCACTTCGCCAGCGTCAAATTTACCTAAATTCGTAAGCCCTAGCAAGCTCGCAAACTCCTTTGGATGCGGCGTTATCACGACGTTTTTGCTATTTAAAAGCTCAAGCGTGCGCGGCTCGTAGCAAAGATCGGCGTCGATAACGAGCGCGTCTTTTGTTTTTAACTCGCTAAAAAGCTCGTCTTTTTGCGCCTCATCAAGCTCGCCAAGCCCCATGCCGACGGCTCCGACTCGCATTTTGGACGTTATGCGAGCACTTTGCATTAAAACGGGTTCAATGTTTAAATTTTCGCCCACGACGCTAACGAGGCCAGCACCGATAGTTAGCGCGGCAAGTCCCGCTATACGCGCCGCTCCGCCCTTTTCGCCATTAACGACAAACACGTGCCCAAAGTCGCCTTTGTTAGCATTTTGTTTAGTGCGAAACGGTAAATTTAAATCGCTTTTTCCAAGTTTATAAAAGTTCGTCCCCGCCTCATAAAGCTCGCGGGGAAGACCCAAATTTGCGACCTTTACGCACCCTACAAAATCCTTTGCAAAGTCGCTATAAAGCGCTAGCTTTAGCGCGCCCATCGTCACGGTCGTATCGGCCTTAAAGACCGCGCCTTGCGGCACGCCGTTTTTATCGAGCCCGCTCGGGATGTCGCAGGCGAGTTTGTAGCCTGGTTTTGCGTTCAGCAGATTTATCAAATTTATCGTCCGCTCGTCTAGCTCGCGACCAAGTCCTGTTCCGAAAATCCCGTCGATGATACAGTCAAATTCGCCGCTTTCCGCCAAATTTGAGATCAAATTTACGCCGCATTTTAGAGCCCTGGTTAGCTCTGTTTTTGAGATTTCGTTTTGTTTATCGCTCGCTAACAACGCAAAACAATCAAATTTGCCGCTCAAAAGCCGAAGTGCGGCAAGTACGTCTGCACCGTTATTTCCACTTCCAATAACGCCTAGAATTTTGCGTCGTTTTTTTGAGGATTTTTTAGACTTAGTTCGCACGGCGTTAGCTAACGCGTTAGCAGCGTTTTGCATCAGCACTTCGGTGCCAAGCCCAAACTCGCTCACGGCTCTAGCGTCAAGCTCCGCCGTATCCCAAAATAGCTTTTTCATGCGCCCTCCTGCTTCACTCGGTAGCTCAAAGCCTCTAAAATGTGCGGCTTTTTGATGATACGCGAGCCCTCGATGTCGGCGACCGTGCGGGCGACTTTTAGGGTTTTGTTTATAGCGCGGCGACTGAGCGAAAATCTCTGCGTCGCATGATCTAGCGCCCTGCTCGCCTCGTCGTCGCAAACGCAAAATTTAGCGATCTCTTCGTCGTTAAGCTTGCCGTTTAGTTCGCTTTGGGCGCGCGAGATTTGCGCCTCAAAGACGCGTAGCACGGTATCTTGCATGGATTCGCTCGTGACGTCGCTTTTATCATCGGCGCTCACCTCATCCATCTGCACATGAAGGTCGATGCGGTCAAGCACGGGTGCCGAAATACGCGATCTATAGCGCTTGATCTCGAGCTCCGAGCATTTGCACTCTAGATTTTTTGAGAGTAGATTACCGCATGGGCACGGGTTCATCGCGGCTACGAACATAAATTTAGTCTCATACGTGATTTTTGAATTTACGCGCGAGATGTTGATTTTATGATCCTCGAGCGGCTCGCGCAGGCTCTCTAAAATTTGGGGCGCAAAGTGCGGTAGCTCGTCAAAAAATAAAATCCCGCCGTTAGCTAGTCCGACCTCGCCGATCCTAGCCGAGCTCGATCCGCCGCCAAATATCGAGCTGCGCGTGCTCGTATGATGGGGGCTACGAAAGGCACGAAGGGCGGAAAATTCGCTCTCTTGCTGATTTAGCGAGCTATAAGCGCAGCTAAGCAAGATCTCGTCCAAGCTTTGCGGCGGCAAAATGTAGCGCAGGCGCTTGGCGCTCATACTCTTGCCGCATCCGGGGCTGCCCTCAAAGATAACGTTGTGCATACCGCAAGCAGCCACCAGACAGGCTCTTTTTGCTCTGCTTTGGCCTTTTACGTCGCTAAAATTTAGCTCGAAGTTTTGATTTTTTACGAAGCTTTTTTCGCCGATTTTGATCAAATTTGAAAAAAGCGGATGAACGCTGTCTACTCTGCGCGAGGCGGCAAACTCTGGCTCGAGGAAGAATTTGATTGCCTCGGCTAAATTTGAAACGGAGTAAATTTCTAAATTCGGTATCGCGCCAGCTTTTTGAGCTATCTCTTGCGGGATCAGTACGCGAGAACCGGGTGCTTTGGCGCTCAAAAAAAGCAAGATAGAAAAAAGGCTCGCCGTGCTTTTGACGCCGCCGTCAAGCCCCAGCTCGCCGAATGCAAAAATCGGCTCGAAGTCGCGCTCTTTTTGCAAGGCGATTAAAAGCGCGATAGGCAGGTCGAAGTGGCTGCCCGATTTTGGCATATCGGACGGGGATAAATTTATGATTATTTTTTGCGCGGGGAAAGAGAAATTTAACGACAAAAGCGCTGATTTTACGCGCTCGGCACTCTCTTTGATCGAAGCACCCGCAAGCCCTACGATATTAAGCGCGGGCAAACCGCGGTTAAAACTGGACTCGACGTCCACAAGCCGCAATTCGTCGTTATAAGTGGCGCATTTTAGGGCTTTCATGCGTTTTTTTGCTTTTTATACTCTTTGTCAAATTTTTTGCGTTTGTTGTAGCCGATTCGCTCGATAAAAAGGTGTCCGTCTAGGTGATCCATCTCGTGCTGGATCGCAACCGATAAAAGCCCGTCTGCCTCGAGCTGCTGGCGCCGTCCAAAGCGGTCTTGATACTCTAGCGTTATAAACTCGGCTCTTTTTACGTCCTCGTAGTATCCGGGTACGCTAAGGCAACCTTCTTGGTAGATTATCTCGCCTTCTTTGCGTAAAATTTTGGGATTTATGATTTCTAGCAGATCCTCTTTGCGCTGTTCTTTACTCTCTTCGTCTACTAAATTTACGATCAAAACCCGCTTAGCCTCGCCCGTTTGGATGGCGGCTAGTCCGATGCCGTTTTTAGCGATCATAGTCTCATACATGTCGTCTAAAAATTTATGCAACCCTTCGTCAAAAACTTTAACTTCAAGCGATTTGACGAAGAGTTTTTTGTTCGGATAGGTTAGGATTTCTAGTATCATTTGCCGCCCTCGCCGGGTAGGATAAGGTAGCGTTTACCGTCTTTACCGGTGTCTTTTAGCGCATCAAGCGCGCTAGAAAGCAGCTCCTCGACGGTCTTTTGTCCGCCCAGAGCGCAGGCTACTACCTCCATATCAAAATCGATCTTTTCGTCGTTTAGCATAAAAGAGGTACCGTAAAACATCTCCGTTATACGTTCGCACGCCTTTTGCGCGCCGACGATATCGGTATGGCGCATCAGCATCGCAAAGCACCCGTCGCCGTAATGTGCCAAAATATCGCTGCGCCTTGAGGTGCGAAGTAGCATACGCGAGATATTTTTTAGCACCGCATGCTTGCCTTTTGAGCCGATGTCTTGCAGCGAGGTTTCTTTTGGCTTGATTAGCATCAGCGAGGATTTGTAGCCGTATTTTTGGATATTACCGGCCTCCATTTCCAGCGTCTTTAGGAAAAATTTTCGGTTATAGATATCAAATTTAGGATCATAGACGGACTGTTCTTCTACTATCTTAAAAACTTTGCCGACTTCATCGTAGCTGGTTTTTATGACCTCGATATGCTTATCCATCAGCGTATTTAGCTTGGCTAAATCATCGCTAAATGCGTTAAAAACGCTTTGATTAGCCAGCAAATTTCCGTTTGGATCGAGGCTGTCTAGGCGCTTTTTAACGACGGTTTTTAGTACGGATAGATTTTTATAAATGAGCGCGACGGCTTGTAACATGCTTTTTATCTGTATAAAGCTGTTTTTTACCTCGCGCTCGATGCTGATTTGTCTATCGTCTTCTAGCCTGCCGATTTCATCTTCTATCTTGATGATTTCTCCGACTTTTTTTTTGAAGTCGTCCGGTTGCTTTTCGAGTATTTTTTCAAAAAATATTGAATAATTTTTGGGTATCGAGGGGATATTTTCCTCAGCTAGCTCTTTTATGATAGCTTCGGAAAATCCGTAAATACCCATATCGCCGCCGTTATCCTCGCCTTTTCCCGCGCCGACGCGTCCAGGATTTTGTGCGCTTTGCGGGAGCTGTTTTTCGCTTTTTTTATCGTCTATCTTTAGCAAAATTTACTCTTTATTTAAAGCTTTTTTCCAAAACCTTATCTATCAGTCCGTATTCTTTAGCCTCAGCAGAACTCATGAAAAAGTCTCTGTCGGTGTCTTTTTGGATTTTAGCTAGTTTTTGACCCGTATTTTTAGCTAGGATCGCGTTTAAAATTTCTTTCATACGCAAGATTTCCTTCGCCTGGATCTCTATATCCGTCGCCTGTCCGCGCGCGCCGCCTAAAGGCTGGTGGATCATGATGCGCGAATTTGGCAACGCATAACGCTTGCCCTGTGCGCCGCAGCTAAGCAAAAACGCGCCCATAGACGCCGCCTGACCTATGCAGATCGTGCAGACGTCGGGCTTGATGTAGTTCATCGTATCGTAAATGCTAAATCCGCTCGTTATCACGCCGCCGGGGCTATTTATATATAGATATATGTCTTTGTCCGGATCTTCGGCCTCTAAAAACAGCATCTGAGCCACGATCGCAGACGCCATACCGTCCTCGATCTCGCCGCTAAGCATTATTATGCGGTCTTTTAGTAGGCGCGAGTAGATGTCGTAGCTTCTCTCGCCCTTGCTCGTGCGCTCGATGACGTAGGGGATGTAGTAGCTCATTACTCCGCCTTTTTCTCTTTTTTATCGTTTTTCTCGCTCTTTAGCGCAAACATCTCGTTAAATAGCTTCTCCTCGATCATTGACATTTTGATCGCAGGCAAAATTCCTTGATTTTTATAGTTTTCAAGGTGTTGTTTTGGATCTATGCCCGAGCGATACGCCTCAAAATAAACTGCTTGGATCAGCTCTTGGTCGCTTACTTTTATGCCTCTGCGGCGCGCTAGCTCGTCTATTATAAACGTTAGCTTCACGCTTTTTACGGCGTCGTCGCGGTAGGTCTCGCGCTGTTTGGTTAGAGCGTCTTTGTCCTCTCTAAATTTAGCCATCTGCTCAGGCGTAAAACTGCTCCAAGCGCCGCGGAATTGCATATCCATCTCTTGCTCTACGATGTTTTTCGGCACGTCAAAGTTAAATTTGGCCACGATCGCGTCTGCAAATTTAGGCTTTAGCTCCTCGTTTACGTTTTTAGCGTGCTTCTCGGCTTTGATCTGCTCTTTTAGTCTCTCTTCAAATAGCTCAACGCTCACCTTTTCCTCGCCCGGCATGATGCGTTTTAGCGTCTCTTCGTCGATCTCTTCAGGCACTTTTTTGCCTTGGATTTCGTGTAGTTTTACCTTAAACGTCGCGTCTTTGCCCGCAAGGTGCGCAGCGCCGTACTCGGCCGGAAATTTAACCTTCACGTCGCGCTCCTGCCCTACTTTTAGCCCGATCATGCCGTCCTCAAAGCCCGGTATAAACTGACCCGAGCCGATTTCTAGCAGGTAGTTTTCGGCTTTGCCGCCCTCAAACGCAGCGCCGTCTACAAAGCCCTCAAAGTCAAATTTGGCAAAATCTCCCTTTTCAAGCGCCTCTTTTTCCACTTTTTCTAGCGGAGCCATCATTTTTAAAATTTCGTTTTTTCTCTCGTCGATCTCTTTTTTCGTTACGCGCGGCGCACTGACGCTCTCTATCAGCTCCTCGTAGCCGTCGATGTTTATGACGGGTTTAAACGAGATTTCGATCTCTGCGTCGATCTCGTTCTCGCCCCTATCGAATTTCGTTACGATCGGCTCGCCGATAACCTCTTCAAATTTTCTATTTAGCTCTTTTAGTCCGGCGTCTATCGCGTCTTTTAGCGCGTCTTGCTCGGCATCGGCGGTTAGTTCTTTTTCGTAACGTTTTAGCACCACGTTTACTGGCACTTTGCCCGCTCTAAATCCGTCTATTTTCATATTTTTCGCAGCTTTTTTAGCGGCGTTTTCGAGTTTGGCTTTTACGTCCGCGCTCGGTATTTTCGCACTTAGCGAAGCATTTACGGCGTCGATCGCCTTGGTTTTGATTTGCATTAAATTCCTTTAAAAAATAAAAATTTCCTAGAGTGTAGCAAAATTTTCCTTATTCATAGTATAAATTTAAGCGCGCAAAAGGCGAATTTAAGTAAAATCGTTTATCAAATTTAAACAGGCGAAATTTAAACCAGGAACGCAAATGCAAGAAAAATTAGAAAATGAGGATTTAAAAAAAGAAAAGTTTGAAAGCTGCGTCGAGCAAATGCTAAATTTAGTCGGCGAAGACCCGCACAGAGAGGGGCTAGCTAAAACTCCCGAGCGCGTTTTTAAAGCTTACGAGTTTTTAACGAGCGGCTACTCTCAGGACCCTAAAGTCGTGCTAAACGACGCACTGTTTGATAGCTCAAATAACGAAATGGTGCTCGTGCGCGATATCGAATTTTACAGCCTTTGCGAGCATCATTTGCTGCCGTTTTTCGGGCGCGTGCACGTAGCCTACATCCCAAATCACAAGGTCGTGGGCCTTAGCAAAATCCCGCGCATGGTAAATATCTTCGCTCGCCGTCTGCAGATCCAAGAGCAGCTCACCGAGCAGATAGCCGAAGCCGTGCAAGAGGTCATCAAGCCAAAAGGCGTGGGCGTCGTCATCGAGGCGCGCCACATGTGCGTGGAGATGCGAGGCGTGGGCAAGATCAACTCGACCACGACTACGTCGGCGCTACGAGGATGTTTTTTAAATAGCAGCGAGACTAGACGCGAGTTTTTCTCCCTTATAAATTCGCACAAAGAAGTGAGATTTTAGTGAGCCTAGAGAGCCTAAAATCAAAACTGGGCGCAAATTTATCTCTCTCTAGCGTCTTTGGCGTGATCGAGCGAATTTCTGCCACGACGATAGAGATTTCGGGTCTTCGCCCTAGCATCGGCGACATCGTGCAAATTTGCGCTAAAGATAGGAGCAAAAGCGGACTGGCTATGGTGACTGAAGTGCGGCAAAATACCGCGCTCATCTCGCCCTTTGGCTTTGTAGAGGGCTACAAGATCGGCGACTTCGTCTATCAAAGCGACCAAGGTATGAAAATCCCCGTGGGCGACGCTCTTTTGGGCCGCGTAGTCGATCCTTTTATGAATCCAAAAGACGGCAAAGGCGCGATCGCCGCCACCGAGTACGCTCCGATAATGCGCGCTCCGATCGATGCTATGAAGCGCGGGCTGATAGATGAAATTTTTAGCGTCGGAGTTAAAAGCATAGACGGGCTGCTAACCTGCGGCAAAGGCCAGAAACTAGGCATTTTCGCGGGTTCTGGCGTAGGTAAAAGTACGCTCATGGGCATGATAGTAAAAAACTCGCAAGCCCCGATTAAAGTTGTTGCCCTCATCGGCGAGCGCGGCCGCGAGGTGCCCGAGTTTATAGAGAAAAATTTACGCGGCGACCTAAGCGGCACCGTAGTCATCGTAGCCACTAGCGACGATAGTCCGCTGATGCGAAAATACGGCGCCTTTTGCGCGATGAGCGTGGCTGAATACTTCAAAAACCAAGGCAAAGACGTGCTTTTTATCATGGATAGCGTGACGCGATTTGCCATGGCGCAACGAGAGATAGGTCTTGCTCTTGGCGAACCGCCGACGTCCAAGGGCTATCCGCCCTCCGTGCTCACCCTACTACCGCAGCTGATGGAGCGCGCGGGCAAAGAGGAAGGCAAGGGCAGCATAACGGCCTTTTTTACGGTGCTTGTAGACGGCGACGATATGAGCGACCCGATAGCCGACCAGAGCCGCTCGATCCTAGACGGGCATATCGTGCTTAGCCGCGAGATGACGGACTTTGGCATCTATCCGCCTATAAATATCCTAAACTCCGCCTCGCGCGTGATGAGCGACATCGCGACCAAAGAGCACAGAGCAAACGCCGCCAAGCTAAAGCGCCTCTACTCGCTTCTTAAAGAAAACGAAGTCTTGCTACGCATCGGCGCGTATCAAAAAGGCAGCGACAAAGAGCTTGACCTTGCGATCTCAAAAAAAGAATTTATAGATAACTTCCTAAAACAAGACGCCGAAGAGGGCTTTAGCTTCGAGCAGACGCAAGAGCTGCTAGGCGGGATAAATTAGCCTCAAATTTGCAAAAAAGGCAAAAATGAAAAAAATTTTAGCGATGTTACTTCTAGGCTTGCTCGGTCTTAAAGCTAAGATAATCGGGCAGGGCGAGCTAGCGGACTACGGGCTGGTTTTTGCGGACGGCAATGCCGTGGATAAAGACGGCAACATAAAAGCCGTAGGTAAAAATTTTATGGTCACGGGAAACTTTTCCGACGGTCTTTGCGTGGTTTTTATAGGCGAACAGACCTTTTTTATGGACGAAAACGGCAGATTCGCCGTGCGTTTGGCGCCAGGTACGGGCTTTAAAACTAGCTTTACCGAGGGACTAGCAGGCATCGCCAAAAACGGTAAATTCGGCTTCATAGACAAAACGGGCGTGGTCGTAGTAGAGCCCAAATTTGACTATACGGGTATAGCTTTTAGAGACGGCGCGATGATTGTAGGCGAGATGAAATACGGCAGGATGAAATACGGCTACGTGGATAAAAACGGCAAAACTATCATTCCTCTGCGCTACGACGAGGCAAGGTCTTTTTCTGACGGGCTAGCCTCGGTGCGTATCGCCGATAAATGGAGCGTGATAGACAAAAGCGGCGCTACCGTTTCAAAGCTAAATTTGGGCCGCCCGGTAACTTTTACGGAAGGCTTGGCGCCCGTAAAATTTAACGGACTCTACGGCTTTGTGAACAAGGACGCAAACATCGTTATAGAGCCCAAATTTGAATTAGCGTCGCTCTTTAGCGAAGGGCTAGCGGCCATAAAATCGGGCGACAAATGGGGTTTTATAGACAAAAGCGGAAAGTTCGCGATAGAGCCGCGTTTTGACGAAGTAAATCACTTTAAAGAAGAACGCGCCGTAGTGAGGGTCGGCGAGCTGTGGGGCGTTATAGATAAAAGCGGTAAATTTATCCTTGAGCCGCAAAAATTCGACTATATATTTGACGAGTTTTACGGCGGAATGTTAAATTTCAGGGTAAATAGAAAAAGTGGTTGCCTAGGCATAGACGGCAAAGTCGCCATAGAACCGACATTTGACGATATATTTGTTTTTGAGGGCAACGCGACGGCCGCTAGCGTAGACTACAAACGCGTGTTTATCGACAAAAAGGGCCGAATTTTGCCTATTTCTTACTATTTTGAGATAGAAGATTGAGCTAAATAGCGCAAAGGATGAAATTGCCGCGTAGCGAGATTTTGCGGGGCGGTAAATTTAAATCCGCGCAAAAAGCAAGTAAAAATCGGCGCGGCAGCTAAATGCCTAAACGATAGGCGAAACGGCTATTTTAAGTAAATTTAGGGCGGATTCGCACGAGAGCTTGCGAATTTAACAAAAAACAAATAAAACGGAAAAAGAATGCGAAATTTAATGAATGCCGCGCTTGCAAGCGCGCTAATACTTAGCGGCTGCGCGAGCGGTAAAAGCTACGCAAATCCGCATCTAGCGCAGCTAAAAGGGCAACATATCCTAGCTCTCGTAGACCGCGCGGATTTTGCCGACGTTTGCGTGCGAGAGGACGGAACTAAGGTTTATTATTTGCAAAATAGCGCAAAAAGCGGCGAGCCGGGTCGGGCTTGCGATGAGACGGCGCCTGGCAAACTAAACGCGGCGTTTTTCGTCACCGACGAGGACGGCGTCATAACGGGCTACGACGAGATAGGGGGCGCGCCCGTAGCCAACTACGAGCCGATGTTTGCGGATCTGTTTAGCCCTCTAAAGGACGAGCGGTGAGACTCGCGCTTTGGCTAACGATACTTGCGGTAAATCTAGTCTCGGGCGAGCTTTTTGACGCCGTTAAAAGCGAGTATTTGAGGCTTTTTAACGAACAAAACTACGGCGCCGCGCTAGAAATAGCTTTGCAAGCTGCAGAGGGCGCGGACGCGCAGGCGCAGCTAGAGACGGGCTACGTTTACGAGACGATTTACGGGGACTACGTTCGCGCAGTGCGCTACTACAAGCTCTCCGCAAGCGGCGGCGAACCGCAAGCGGCGCTAAATTTGGGCTATTTATTTTTGCGGATGAGCGATTATTCGCGCGCGCTAGGCTATATCGGCGAGGCTTTGGAGCGGCAGGAGGCGCTTAGCAGCGAACATGCGGCGGACGGGTATTATCGCCGCGGCATGGTTAGGCTAGATCCGCGCAGAGGTAAGCTTCACGACCCAAAGGCTGCTGCTGCGGACTTTGCTAACGCCGCGCGTCTAGGCGGAGCGGACGGGACGTTTATGCTGGGCGTTTGCTACGGCCTTGGCGTAGGCGTGAGCGCGGACGAGCAAAAAAGCGACGAACTCGTAGAACGAGCCGCCGGCCTAGGCAGCGAGGATGCGCGCAAGGTTTTAAGCGGTTTTGCAGGCATTGCGGACTTTGTTTTTAAATAGCCCTTTGCCGCGGTTAGGACGGCTTTGATTTGAGGTTAAATTTAGCGGCAAAGCCTTGCTAAACTAGGTAAGCGCCCGCAAAAAATCGGCGTAAGAGTTTAGCTCGTTTGCAAAAAGCGGACGAAACCGCAATCATTTTAAGATGCGCGCTCTGGTTTTAAAGGCTAAATTTAGGGCGCGAGGCATGCCGGTAAATTAGCTATTTTTGCGCGAGCAAGCGCAATACAAGGAGAAAATTTGAGCAGAAACTACGACGAAAATCCGCTGATTTTACAGGATGATTTTTACCGCATCGCGCTTGGTTGCGCATTTTTATTTAGTGCTAACTTTTTTATGGCGTTTTTGATATTTTTTAGCGGCATGGTAGATTGGCAAAGCGGCTCATTTTGGGAGGTTTTCAGAGCCGAAGCGATGCGAGACGGCAGATTTGTTTCGATGTTTATAGGGGTTATTTTTGGAAATGTTTTAGCCGCCGCCGACCTAGTCAAAAAGCTCAAAAATCCCTCGCTCGTTTACCTTTACGAGGATAAAATTTTCCAAACCAAAAAGGGAGTAACGATAAATTTGGCAGATATCGTCCAAATGCGAAAATCGCCCTATCAAATTTTAGGAGCGATACCGAAAAACCCGCTTTCCGTGATTGTGATCCCGTTTATGTTCGTTTTGGCCGCGTTTGTTTTTTATGTGCTGATTTTTATCGCAAGATGCGTGCTCAGAGCCTTTGATAAGGACGTAAATTTAAGCTACTTTTGCAACCTTGCCGTATTTAGCGAGACCGGCGTTATAAATATTTATTTCATCTCAAAATCAGACTACGCCGCGGTGTGGGAGTATTTTAGGGTAAAACTGGGCGCTGATATCTCGGATGTGCCCTGGACGGTTAAATTTTACGACGCCAGAAACCTTCAACGGGTTTAAATTCGGCGGCCGCTTTCGTGTTTGCTTTGCGTCAAATTTAACCGAGCAAGGATGCGATTTACCCCGGGTCGCCGTAAAATTTACATCTTAAAGGCGCGGATTTTGCGCGCCGAGATTTGGCTGCCTTTGTCTCAAGTCTGCGGCGCGAGTTTTGATTTACTGAGTGTGGTTGTCAAGCTTCTGGATTTCATTTCTGCAAATTTCATTGACCTGCTCGCCTTCGCTATTTTGCAAGATAACCTCGTAGTCCGTGATTTCGCGACCTTTGTTATAACCCTTGATATATCTAAATCTCGATAAAACTATTTTAAAAGATTTTACGTCGTCTAAGGAGTATTTATCGCCAAGCTTTACGTAGTTAAAATTCCTACTAGTAAGCGTATGAAAATTATTAAATTTTTGCTTTAAATTTAGCGTATAAATTGCCGTGGATGCAGTGCCGTTATCACAGCTATTGATTTTGCTCTCATCAAAGGCGAGCGCGAGGCAAATTTCATCTCCGCAGATAACCTTGATATCTTTGGCGCCGCTGTTTATACGCATGGTTTGTCGCCATCCCTCGCCAGGGATCTCAAAGATATTGCGAGCGAGCTTTTTGGCTATCTCATCTCCGACATAGCCTTTGGCTTCAGATTTATAAGCCCAGCCGAGCCCAGAGTAGTTCGGTTTTTGCGGAAAATCCGCAAGCGGAATTTGAAGCTCGCTTATAGCGTTTAAATTTTCCTCGGTGCCTTGCGGAGCCGCAAAAGAGGTGCCCCTCATAGAGTGTAGATTAAAGAAACCGATAAATTTCCTCACGACCTTATACGCCGTTTGAGAAAATATCTTGGCTTCGTTTTCAAAAAGCGAAATATCGTAGATGCCGTAGCTATAATATTTAAGCTGGCTTCGTACCCAATCCTCATTCGGCGAACGATCGATCTCGTCGTATCCATAGTATCGCTCCGGCATATCTTTTTGTAACAAAAAGTCGTCGCTATCGCTGTCTTTATACCTAAGCCAGACTCCAAAATCGTCCTTAATGTATAGATAATCAAACTTCGCGCCTCCTGCGAATTTTTTCTCGCCAAGCCAAAATACGGGCCTTTTTTCTAGGCTAGGCAAAGCGGCAACAGGAGGTAAATTTTGTAGCTCTTTTTCAAATTTTTCATCGATATAATCGCAAGCGCTAGTGGGCATGCTAGGATCGCAACCCTCGGGCGTATCGGATGAAAAAAGCAAATTTAAAATCACAAATATATACAG
>CAUQCZ010000005.1:0-18667 GCA_963516335.1 uncultured Campylobacter sp.
GTTTTTGACCTGCAAAAGGGCGAAAATTTAGCGACCGAAATTTTAGCTGGCGGCGAGCTTTTGGGCGTTGGTGGCGTGTATCAGACGGATGCGGCCAGACTTGACGAAAATAGCAAACTAGTCATAGTGGAGGCTAGCTATACCGATCCGCACGTGATCGCGACAACCGTTTACGAGGACAAGCAAATACCGCGCCAAGCGCAGACTTATCGCTCGCTAAGAGGTAGCGAGCCAAACGTAGGTTTTGGCGCCGATTTTTTATTTAAACAGCTAGCTGCGCTAAAATCAGTCGCACTTTATGCGGGCTCCCAGCAAAGCGTGATGATGCGCGAACCCAAGGTCGTGAGCTTTACGATGAGCGAAATGCAAAAAATGATCGGTCAAGAAGTCGCGCAAAACGACGTCGTGAGGATACTTAAAAAGCTTGGGTTTAGCTTAACTTTTAACGCCGAAAAAGAGGGCGCGAATGCCAAAGTGCCGTTATTTCGCCACGATATCGTAAATGCGCAGGACGTGTGCGAGGAGATCGTGCGAATGGTCGGTATCGATAATATCGCCTCAAAGCCGCTAAATTTCAGCGAAGCTAACCGCATAAACGATACCTTTGTAGGCTACAAAAATGCGCTAAATTTGCGTAAAAAAGCCGCTGCGGCAGGATTTTTCGAGAGCGTGCATTATGTATTTGACGACGCGAGCGAGCTAGCGGCGCTCGGTTTTGCGCCTTGCAAGGCCGAGATAGCCAATCCGATAAATAGCGAACTAAACACGCTAAGGCCGACGCTTGCAAATCACTTGCTAAAATCGGCCGAGCGAAACGTAAAAAATCAGCGAAAATCGGTCAAAATTTTTGAATTCGGTAGCGTATTTAGCCAGAACGGCGAGCAAAGCGAGAGATTTGGCTTCGTAGCTAGCGGACTAGTAAAAGAACCTAGCCTGCTAAACGGCGCAAAGCCCGCCGATATCGACTTTTTGAGCTTTGCTACGGCGGTTAAAAACGCGATCGGCGAATTTGAGCTAAAAGCGTGCGACGACGTAAAATATCTAAGCGAATTTGAACAAGCGAAAATCTATCAAAAGGGTGTTTGCGTAGGCTATATCGGCCGCGTGGACGTGCAAGTCGAAGCCGCGCGCGACCTGCCGCGAACCTATCTTTGCGAGATAGAGTTTGAAAAGCTTAAATTTGATAGCACGGTCGTCAAAGCCTACTCGAAATTCCCTGCTATCAGCAGAGACCTAAGCCTAATCGTGCCTAAAACTATGAAATTTGAAGCGATAAAAGAGTGTATAAATGCGCTAAAAATCGAGTGTCTAAAAGAATTTGCGCCGGTTGATATATACTCAGACGATAAGCTCGGAGACGACGTGAGCCTCAGCGTCAAATTTAACTTCCAAGATATACAAAAAACGCTTGAAGACGAGGAAGTAGCGGCGATAATGGATAAAATTTTGGACGCTTTAAAGCAAAATTTAAATATCGGACTAAGATGAAAGTTTACGCATTAAGAACGCTGATAAGCGCGAGCCTGGAAAACATCGCTGCCGATAAATCTATCTCGCATAGATGCGCGATATTTTCGCTTTTAAGCGATAAGCCAAGCCGCGTGAAAAACTATCTAAAGGCCGAGGATACGCTAAATACGCTAGAAATCGTAAGAAATTTGGGTGCACGTATCGAGGAAAAAGATGGCGAGCTAATCATAACTCCGAGCGCAAATTTAAAAGAGCCTAGCGTTGTTTTAGAGTGCGGAAACTCGGGCACGGCGATGAGGCTTTTTATGGGCTTTTTGGCTGCTAGCGAGGGTTTTTTCGTGCTAAGCGGAGACGAGTTTTTAAATCGTCGTCCGATGGCGCGCGTAGCTAAACCGCTAATTGGCGTCGGGGCTAAGATAGATGGCGCAAACGGCGGAGATCACGCGCCTTTGGCGATTCGCGGCAAGAAGCTGGAGTATTTTAAATTTGATAGCAAAATCGCATCCGCGCAGGTAAAATCGGCGCTGATTTTGGCGGGACTAAAGTCAAACGGCTGCGAGCTTAGCGAACCTGAGCTTAGTCGTGATCACACCGAACGCATGCTAAAAGGTATGGGTGCAAGTTTGCAAATTTTACCGCACGGCGTCAAGGTTGAGCCGATGAACGCGCCGCTAAAACCGCTTGAAATTTGCGTTCCAAACGACCCTAGCTCGGCGTTTTTCTTTGCCGTAGCCGCAGCGATAATCCCGAATTCCCACATCGTGCTAAAAAATATGCTGCTAAATAAAACGCGCGTCGAAGCTTTTAAAATTTTAGCCAAAATGGGCGCGCAAGTAACGTTTAAAGAGACTTCCGGCGCATACGAAAGTATCGGCGAGATCGAGATAAAGTACGCGCCCCTAAAGGCCGTGGACGTGAACGAAAATATCTCGTGGCTAATCGACGAGGTTCCAGCACTTGCCATAGCATTTGCAAACGCACAGGGCATAAGTAGCGTGAGAAACGCAAAAGAGCTTCGCGTAAAAGAGAGCGACCGCATCGCGATCATGGTGCAAGGACTGCGAAAATGCGGGCTTGAAGTCGAAGAATTTGAAGACGGCTTTAGCGTAAAAGGCGGCGAGGCAAACTGCGCTATCATCGACAGTAACGGTGATCACCGTATCGCGATGAGCTTTGCAGTGCTTGGGTTAAAATGCGGAATGGTTATAGAAAAGAGCGAATTTATCGCGACTTCGTTTCCGAATTTTAGCGGGATTTTAAGGCAGCTAGGAGCTAGCGTTGAAGATTGAGCTTGCTAGCAGTTACGGATTTTGTTTTGGCGTAAAGCGTGCTATAAAAATCGCCGAAAACGCCAAAGATGCCGTAACTATCGGCCCCATCATACATAACAACGACGAGATAAACCGCCTAAATAAAAATTTTAACGTTAAAACGCTTGAGGGCATAAACGAAATCGACGGCGAAAAAAAAGCGATCATCCGCACGCACGGTATCACAAAAGGCGATCTGGCCGAGTTAAAAAAAAGCGATATAAAAGTGATCGACGCGACGTGCCCGTTTGTCACCAAGCCACAGCAAATTTGCGAGAAGATGAGCAAAGAGGGCTATGACATCGTGATATTCGGCGATGAAAATCACCCGGAGATAAAGGGGGTGAAATCCTATGCTGTCGGTAAGGTATTCGTCGTGCTAGAAGAAAGCGAGCTAGAGAGCGTAAAACTAGCTCAAAAAGTAGCCGTCATCAGCCAAACGACGCGCAAAGTAGAAAAATTTATGCAAATCGTAAATTATCTGATGCTACGCGTAAAAGAGGTGCGTGTTTTTAACACGATTTGCAACGCTACTTTTGAAAACCAAGAAGCGGTTAAAAGCTTAGCCGCCAGAGCCGACGTGATGGTCGTAGTAGGCGGTAAAAACAGCTCAAATACAAAGCAGCTTTATCTCATCTCAAAAAGCGCCTGCGAGGATAGCTATCTTGTAGAAAACGAATCCGAGCTTGAAAAAGCGTGGTTTGAGGGTAAGAATCTTTGCGGCATAAGCGCGGGAGCCTCTACGCCTGATTGGATCATACAAAAAGTAGTCGATAGGCTTGAGGGGTTTAAAATTTAGCAAATTCGTATCGTTTTTAAATAAAATTTCAAATTTGAGCCTGAAATTTAGTAAGTTAATCTACAAATAAGTTAATATTAAGTAAAATCAACTCTAATTGTGTTAAAAAGCAAAATATATCAAAAAGGAACAAGATGGCTGCGGTGAACAAAAAAGTTCAACTTAGTAAGGCAAACGACGATATCGAAAACGACGATTTCGCCGCGATGCTAGAGGAGTCTTTTAAAAAGACGGAAGAAGATAGCGACGGTATAATCATCGATATTAAAGGCGACGAAGTTTTTGTAAACGTCGGTAGAAAATCAGAAGGAATTTTAAACATTTCTGAAATACAGGACGAGAATGGAGAGCTTAAATTTAAAGTAGGCGATACGATAAAAGTCGTAATTACCGGCTCTACAAGAAGCGGAAAACCTATCGTTTCTCACAAAAAAGCGCTTAGAAAAGAAAAAGTAAAAGCCTATATCGACTCGTATAGCGAAGAAAATCAAGACGTATTCGACGTAAAAATCATAGGAAAAAATAAAGGCGGTTTCGTCGCGCAAAATAGCGACGGGATCGAGTTTTTCTTGCCTCGCTCGCAAGGCGGCTTTAGAGATGCTAACGCCGTCGTAGGAAAGAGCTTTAAGGTAAAAGTTTTAAAGATAGATAAAGACGAGCAAAGTATCATCGTCTCAAGAAAAAAACTACTCGACGAAGATAGAAGAAAAAAAAGGGAAGCAATATCTGCTGTAGCCGAAAATACCGACGTCATCGAAGGCGTGGTTAAAAAAATCACTACCTACGGTATGTTTGTGGATATAGGCGGCGTGGACGGACTCGTGCATTATAGCGAGATAAGTTATAAAGGGCCGGTAAATCCTGGCTCTATCTACAAAGAGGGCGACAAGGTTTTAGTAAAAGTTATCTAACACGATATCGATAAAAAAAATCTATCTCTATCTATCAAGGCTGCGATGCCTGATCCTTGGGATGAGATAAAAGACGGTTTAGAGGTTGGCGACACTATAAAAGTAACCGTCAGCAACATAGAGCCTTACGGCGCATTCGTCGATCTTGGCAACGACATAGAGGGCTTTTTGCATATCTCTGAAATTTCTTGGGATAAAAATATCAAAAATCCAAAAGACCACATCAGCGAGGGCGAGGAGCTTGACGTCGAGGTTATCGAGATAGATGCGAAAGATCGCCGCTTAAGAGTGAGCCTAAAAAATCTACTCAAAAAGCCGTTTGACGAATTTAAGGCTAAATTTAAAGAAGGCGACGTGACAAAGGGCGTAGTCACTAGCGTGACGAATTTTGGCGCGTTTGTTAAAATCGGCGCAGTCGAAGGCTTGCTTCACAACGAAGACGCTTCTTGGGATAGAAACGATAAGTGTAAAGATTTGTTTAAGGTAGGCGACGAGGTCGAGGTAAAAATCATCAAAATCGACTCTAACGAGCAAAAAATTTCGCTTAGCCAAAAGGATTTAAAACAAAGCCCGGTGCAAGCTTTTGCTAAGAAATTTAACGTAGGTGACATCGTGACTGGCAAAATTCGCGACATTAAAGATTTTGGTGTGTTTGTAGAGCTCGGCGATAATGTCGATGCGCTCATCCGCAAAGAAGACCTAGGCAACGTAAGCGCCGAAAGCCTAAACATAAACGACAATATCGAAGCTGCAATAGCCTTTATCGACGAGAAGAAAAATAGAATCCGCCTAAGCGTAAGACGCCTTGCGAGACAGAAAGAACGCGAGGTGCTAAACGAGATAAACAGCGACGATAAGGTTACTTTGGGCGACATTATCAAAGAACAGCTATCATAAGTAAATGAAGCGATATCTGCTCTGGGGCGCGATGGTTTTTTTGCTGATCTTCGTCTGCGTATGCGGCGCCTTGCTGTATAGGTACGCGGAGGTAAATTTAAAAGAACCTGCGCCCGTGGAGCTAAAAATATCGCAAAGCGGCGAGGAGCAAAATTTGACCGTTAGGCAGACCTCTTGGGTCGGCGAAATGGCAAATTTGGCTCCGAAAAATTACGCTTTAGCAAGTAACGAGATATTTATAGAATTTAAAGACAAATCGAAAGCTGTCGCCAAGAGCGCATATCAGCTAATGATTAATAAAAACGACATCTATTCCATGTTTTGCCTTACGCAAACCCTAAAAAACATACCTGTAGATTTTAGCGTGGTAAATGAAAAATCTCAAAATTTAATCTACATAAATACGCAAGATAGCGGTATTTTAAACCGCATTATAAAAGAACTTAAGGCGTATGATATACACTCAACTTTCAAGGAGATCAAGCTATGAAAACCATAATAGTGTGCGATGCTATACACAAAGTCGGCTTTGAAATTTTAAATCGTGAAGAGGATATAAAAGTAATCGACGCGGTAAACGTGCCAAAGGATAAGCTTTTAGATATCTTAGGTGAGGCTGATGTGGCTATCACTCGAAGCTCGACCGAAGTCGGCGAGGCGTTTTTAAATGCCGCAAAAAATTTAAAAGCTCTCGTGCGCGCAGGCGTTGGCGTCGATAACGTGGATATCGACGGCTGTTCAAAGCGCGGCATCATCGCGATGAATGTCCCTACGGCAAACACGATCGCCGCGGTAGAGCTAACGATGGCTCATATGCTAGCGGCGGCTCGCTCTTTTCCCTATGCTCACAACGACCTAAAAATCGACCGCATTTGGAAACGCGAAAAATGGTACGGCGTCGAGCTTTTTAATAAAACGTTAGGCATTATCGGCTTTGGCAATATCGGCTCGCGCGTGGCGGCTAGGGCTGCGGCTTTCGGTATGAAAATCGTCGCTTACGATCCGTATATAGATCCGGCGAAACTAACCGATATGGGCGGCGATTATACTAAAAAATTCGACGATATTCTAGCTTGCGATTTCATAACGATCCATACGCCTAAAAATAAAGAAACTACGGATATGATCGGCGAGACCGAGATTGCTAAGATGAAAGACGGCGTGCGTCTCATAAACTGCGCCCGCGGCGGTCTTTATAACGAAGAGGCGCTATATAACGGCTTAAAAAGCGGCAAGATCGCGTTTGCTGGTATCGACGTATTTGCAAAAGAACCCGCGACTAACCACCCGCTACTTGAGCTAAACAACGTCAGCGTCACGCCGCATCTTGGCGCAAATACGCTAGAGTCTCAAGCAAACATCGCTATTGCCGCAGCCGAGCAGGCTATCTCGGCGGCTCGCGGCATCAGCTATCCTAGCGCGTTAAATTTGCCGATAAAAACGGAAGACTTGCCGCCTTTTGTGGAGCCTTATATCGAGCTTACGAGTAAGATGGCATTTCTTGCCGCACAAATCAACAAAAACGCGATCAAAGCCGTCCGTATCGAAACTCACGGGCAGATTAGCGAATACGCAAATTCCTTACTAACCTTTGCCATCGTGGGCGCTTTAAAAGAGAGTTTGGGCGACGGCATAAACTACGTAAACGCTAAATTTTTATGCGACGAGAAGGGCATAAAAACCGAAAGCATCGTCGGCGGCGATAGTATTTTTAAAAATAAGATCACCGTTCGCATCACGACGCAAAGCGATGTCGTGACGATCGGCGGAACGGTATTCGGCGAGAATCAGCAGCGTATCGTAACTATAAACGGTTTTAAAACAGACTTTAAACCTAAAGGCAAGATGATTATCTTTAAAAATAACGACGTTCCGGGCGTTATAGCTAAGATTTCGTCTATCCTTGCCGATGAGAAGATAAATATCGCCGACTTCCGCCTAGGGCGCGACGACCACGGTATGGCGCTTGCGGTCGTGCTGGTCGATGAAAAGATAACCAAAGAGACGCTAGCTAAACTAAACGAACTTGACGTTTGTGTGTGGGCAAAATACGCAGTTATCTAAATTTAAGCCCAAAATCGGGCTTAAATTTAAGAAAGGCTTGAATATGAAATTTTTACTTTTTATTCCGATTTTGTTTTTATTTGCCGGTTGCGAGAGCGAGGTGCAAAAGCAAACTACGAAAAATTTCGAAAAAATTCTGACCGAAAAAAAGAAATTTCAAAAGATACAAAAAGACGAACCAAGCGTAAGCGAGCAGATGAAAAGGGAAATCCACTCGCAGTCTGAAAAGAGCAAGGAAAAAGGCGAGTTTAAATTTAAAGAGTAACGAACACCGCCTAGAGCGCTAGTTTTGGCCACAAGCAAACATCCTAGTCGGTGCAGATCTTGCCCGTTCGGGGCCAACGCGCAAGTCTCCGTCATACAAAATTTTTCAAAAACGTATAGATTAGATTTTTAAGCTTGCCTTTTATATGGTTAGTTATTTTATGCTTTATCTGCCGGTATCGTTTCTGCCAGCCGGCATAAACGCGTACGGTAGCCGTAAATTTGCGGATTATAGCCTGGGCAAATTTAATTTTGCTCAAAATTTGGCTACTTTGCTAAATTTACGAAAAACCAGCCGCTTCCTTTCTCTCGTAAATTTGAGCCGTCTTTATGTGCCTTAAGGTTGCAGGTTTTGTAGGGCTTAAATTTAAAGACGGCATTTAAATGCTACGAATTTTATGGCTCTTGCATTCGGCAACTAGCCGTGCATTAAGCCGTAAGATAAGCCTTATTTTACTGTCTTATTTAAGCCGTTTGCTACGCTATTTATTTGTCTAGCGCCGCAAGGATGCGGATCTTCCCGGCGCAAATTTAACCGCAAAATCCGGAGTAAATTTATAAAATTTCTAGCCTTTTTTTAAAACCTCAAAACCTGTACCGACTTTATCGGCGCGGCGGTCGTGGTCTATGAGGCTTTGCTTTATGGCGAAAACGTTTTGCGCCGCCGTAAGCGCCTCTTTTGTTAAGCTTAAATAGCCGGCCGAATTTGGAGCGCCGCAAAGATATGATTTTTTAAATTTGACGGTACGGCTTAAGAAAGGACGGATAAAACCAAAGTCTGAAGCGTAGCGGTTGCGCGAGCGCTTAAGGCACTGATTTTTGCATACCGCAGCGCGTTATTCTAGGCCTACTCGGCAAAGCAAGGCAAAATTTATCCATTCTATCGCTGCCGTCTTTATTTTTTGGGACGCGCGCTTTTGTTTGCGATATAGCAGGCTGCTGCAGTAAAGCTTGGCATCAAGATTATGCGGCCGCGCGGGCGCGATTTCTTACCGCTTTGGCCTATGGCGCATTTTCCCCGCGCGAGCTTTTAAAGTACGCAACGCATCTTTTGCGTAAATTTAGTAAGCTTGGTATCGGCGCTACCGAAAAAGGCGCATAAAAAAATAAAGTCGTTTTAGCGCTGGACGCTTGGCTGCAAGTAAAATGCGGGCAAATAGCGTAAAAGACTGGTTTTACCTTCTAAAATCTTTAAAACCGCCGTTTTCGTGAAATTTTATACGAGTTTTAGCCGTTTTTACGCGTCTAAATTTAGCTTTTACGCGTTAAACTTAAGCGGCATATCGACTATTTTCTGGGATTTTGCTCAGAATCTTTTTATAAATTTAGTCAAATGCTTAAAAAAATAATTAAATTTAAATAACCGACGCAAAAACGTAAAATTTTATCTAGTCGGCGATATCTAACGATTTTTCTTTAAAAACCGTATTTTTGTTTAATGGATGTTTATATGCTACTTTTAGTAACATTTATACTCCTAAAATGCCTAATATAGACGGCTCGTAAAATTTTATACCCAAATTAGCCTCTGTTAAATTCGCCTTTTTCCGTATTACCGTTTTACGCAACTTTTACGGCGCAAATCCCAAACCTTAAAGCGAAACATTAATGTGATTTTTATTTTGCATTAAGCTTGAAATCGCACTAAAATTTCGCCGAGATTTTAAATTTAGGAGGATTTGATGCAAGAGGTGTTTTTGCAAAATTACGATCCCGCGGGTAATATTTGGCTCAGCGCGGCTGCAGCGGCTTTGCCCATAGCCGTGTTTTTGCTTTGCTTGACGGTTTTTAAGCTAAAAGGCTACGTCGCGGCGCTTCTAACCGTCGCAGCCAGCCTTGCCGTGGCGATTATATTTTATAAGATGCCCGCGGTTACAGCATTTATGAGCTTTGCTTACGGTTTTTTCTACGGGCTTTGGCCGATAGCTTGGATTATTTTGTGCGCGATTTTTCTTTATAAACTTAGCGTAAAATCAGGCTACTTCGAGACGCTAAAGGCCTCTATTACGGCTATTAGCCCCGATTGCCGCATTCAGGTGATTTTAATAGCGTTTAGTTTCGGTTCGTTTTTAGAAGGAGCTATCGGTTTTGGCGCACCGGTTGCGATTTGCGCGGCTTTGCTTATGGGGCTTGGGCTAAAACCTTTAAGCGCGGCCGGACTTAGTATGGTAGCAAACACGGCAGGCGCGGCGTTTGGAGCCGTGGGCATACCGGTTACGGCGCTTAGCGGTACCGTAAACGTCGATGCGCAGCTAATCTCTACGATGACGGCTAGGATGCTGCCGCCCATTACCTTTACGCTTCCTTTTTTACTCGTGTTTTTAGTTAGCGGATTTAGAGGGGTTTTAGGCGTTTTGCCTCACGTTATTACGGCGGCGGCTAGCTACACTATCGCGCAGTACGCTACGGCTAAATTTTTAGGCCCTGAGCTGGTAAATATCATCGCCGCTATCGTCTCCATCGTCATGCTTTGGGCGGCGCTTAGAATTTGGAAGATTAAAGACGTATTTAGAGTAACCGGACAAAGCGAGGCAAAGGAGGGCGCAAGCCTAAGCGCCAAAGACGCGTTTAAAGCTTGGCTTCCTTTTATCCTCATTATCGCGGCTATAGTCGTTTGGAACAGCTCTGGTTTTAAATCTCTCGTGGATTTTGCTACGTTTAAATTTGAAGTCGCGAACTTGCATAATCTAACCGCGTCAAATCCGCCTATCTCGCAGGGTGTGCAAGCCCTTAGCGCCGTTTATACGTGGGACGCGCTAAGGGCTACGGGGACGGCGATACTGCTAGCTGCGATTCTTACGACGCTGATTTTAAAGATAAAACCCCAAATTGCAGTCGCTTCCGCAAAAGAGGCGGCAAAGGAGATGGCTTTTCCCATCGTTACGATAGGCTTTATCGTCGCGTACGCCTACGTGGCTAAATATAGCGGTCAAGCCGCGACTATGGGTCTAGCGCTATCAAGCACGGGCAACGCGTTTGGCTTTTTCTCGCCCGTCATCGGTTGGCTGGGCGTATTTTTAACTGGCTCGGTTACTAGCGCGAATTTGCTTTTCGGCACGCTTCAGCAAGTAACGGCAAATCAGCTAAGCGTACCCGACGTTATTTTTATGGCGGCAAACACCGTGGGCGGCGTCGTGGGTAAAATCATCAGTCCGCAAAGTATCGCCGTAGCGTGCGCGGCGGTGGGAATGGCCGGACGTGAGAGCGAAGTGCTTAAATTTACGCTTAAATACTCGCTTTTATTCATAATTTTAGCCAGTTTTATCACGTGGGCGGTTATACATCTGTTTCCGCAGCTCGTGCCCGTAGTTACGAATTTTAGACCTTAAAGGAGGAAAAATGAAAAGAGTTTATATGTTTTTTCTGCTATTCATAGCAGAGAAAAATCCTAAAGCAAGAGCCAACCAAGACTGCTAAGTCTAACGCCAAGACTTTGCATAGTGTTGTTAAAAAAGCAAGACGTGGTAAAAAGCCTATCTGCGTGCCTAAACGAGATAAAAAAAGAAAACGAAAAGTTGCCGACTAATATCCTTTTCATCTGCGGCCCTTCAAGGACTTCTGATATAGAGCTCGTGCCGGTTTTGGGCGTACACGGCTCGCAGGTAGTTTATGTTTTGGTTTATTAAATTTACTCGCTAAATTTGGGGCAATCGTTTGAAATTCGTTTGGCTCGCCTGCCAAATTTAAACTTTTTTGGATATAATCAACCATTTTTAAATCAAGGAGAAAAAATGGCAACCTATTCGATGGGCGACCTAAAAAAAGGACTAAAGATCGAGCTAGACGGCGTTCCGTATAAAGTCGTCGAGTATCAGCACGTAAAACCTGGCAAGGGCGCGGCTTTCGTTCGCGCGAAAATCAAATCTTTCATCGACGGCAAAGTGCTTGAAAAGACGTTCCACGCGGGCGACAAATGCGATCAGCCGAATTTGGAAGAAAAAGAGATGCAGTATCTTTACGACGACGGCGAGTTCTGTCAGTTTATGGACACTGCGACCTACGAGCAAGTGGCTATCAGCGACGAGGACGTGGGCGATGTGAAAAAATGGATGATAGACGGCATGATGGTTGAGATTTTGTTTCACAACGGCAAGGCTATCGGCGTAGAAGTACCGCAAGTAGTCGAGCTAAAGATCGTCGAGACTCCGCCGAATTTCAAAGGCGACACCCAGGGCGGCAAAAAGCCCGCTACGCTAGAAAGCGGCGCAGTCGTGCAAATACCTTTTCACGTGCTTGAGGGCGAGGTCATCCGCGTAGATACCGTCCGCGGCGAATACATCGAGCGCGCAAATAAATAACCGCAGTCGTCAAATTTGATGAAAGTAAAATTTGACGAGCTCATAGCCCAAGTAAAGCCGCTGTTTAAAGATAACGGCTTTACGAAAACGGGCTAAATTTCTACAAAAATACCCCCGAACTTATCTATGTCGTAAATCTCCAAAAAAGTAGTGGCAATACTGCATTTAAAACTAGATTTTACGTAAATTGCGGCATTTAGGACGCGTTTATAGACGCCGCAACCGGCAAGGCATTCGTCTTAAAACCCAAAGAATACGAATGTCATTTTAGGGATAGAATTTCATTTATCGAGGGCTCCAAAGAAGCTTATTATGAAATCAACGAAAATACCGATACGGCAGCGCTTTGTGAAAATTTAGCGAGCGGTTTAAGAGCGGTATTTAGTTTTTTTGACGAGATAAAAATCGAACAAAATTTGATTCATCTGATGCCGGAGCGAAACGGCCTAGCGGTGATTGATCAGCTTTTTGAATATCTACTTATAAAGAATGAACAAGAAATTTTGATCCGCCAAGCGTTAAATTTGTTTCAAAAATACGGAAACGAAGCTAGATGAAAAATTTTTGAGAGGCGTATAAACGATTTGCTTAAAAAATATGAAAAAGACGAGATAAAATTTGAAAAAATAAAAGCCAAGGCCTAAGCCTTAGCTTAGACTTTAGGCCGATTTTTTAACGTTATCCACCAAAGCTGCGATCTCTTCGTGATTTGGCAGGGCGTTTACGTCCGTACCGATGAGATCTTTTTTAGAAAAGACTACTTTTCCGTCTACTTCAACGATGAAGTTTCCGCCGCTACCGACGATTTTGCTAATTTTAGCACCTGGAATTTGACTTAAAAATTCTTCTTCTACACGAGAAGCTACCGGTCTATAGTTTCAAGAATTGCAATACGTAATCTTTACTTCCATTTTCCTTCCTTTCGAATTTAAAGTGGCGCGATTATAGCGCAAATTTAGCAAACGAGAGTATAATAATCCGAAAATTTAAGGAGAAAATTATGAAAAAAGTTGCCGTGATTTTTGCCGACGGGTTTGAGGAGATAGAGGGCGTTAGCATCGTGGACGTGCTTAGACGAGGCGGCGTAGAAGTCGATATCGTCGGGCTTGATAAGCTGCCTATAGCAGGCGCTCACGGAGTGAAATTCGTCTGCGATATGACGCTTTACGATCTTGAGGAGGAGGACTACGATATGCTAGTTTTGCCGGGCGGTCAGCCGGGCGTCTCAAATATCGAAGGAAATCTAAAAATGAGAGAAATCATAAAGCGTTTCGATAAAAAAGGTAAATTTATAGCAGCCATCTGCGCCGCGCCGATCGCACTTGACGCCGCAGAAATCGTTAGAGGCGAGTTTACCTGCTATCCTAGCTGCGAAAAAGCCGTACGCAGCGGAAGCTACGTAAGCGATAGAAACGTCGTGATAAACGGCCATATCATCACTTCAAGAGGACCTGCCACGGCGATGGAGTTTGCTTTGGAGCTGCTTAAAATTTTAGGCGGCGAGCAAATTTACGCCGAAGTAAAAGAGGGCTTGCTGTTCGTAAAATAAAGCCGCACAAAAGCCCAGGCGATAAATTTAAGGCAAAATTAACGCAGCTTTGCCCGCTCTTTCTCGCCGAGTTTTTCTTTACGCGCGAGAAAACGGCTTTTGTATGAAGCCATTTTTAAAGCCTCAAAAGCTTGCGAGTTTTGAAAAATCGGCTAAATTTTGCCGCATTATAGAGCTTGCGGATATGCTTACGGGTAAATTTAATACTAAATTATAAAAAGCGCGCTTTTTATCTAGCTTTTTTATTTAAATTCAGGTATCATCTATTAACCGATTTTATCGGGAATTTGATTTAAGGAAACGTTACTGTGAATATTTACGTCGGTAACTTGTCATATCGCATGACTGAGGCAGAGCTTAAGGATACATTTGCGCCATTTGGCGAAGTAAAACGCGCGAAAATCGTCAAAGATCGCGACACGAATCGCTCAAAAGGATTCGGATTTGTCGAGATAGAAAACGACGCAGACGCGCTAAAAGCGATCGAAGCGCTAAACAACAAGGAAGTAGGCGGCAGAGCTCTAAGAGTAAACGAATCTAAACCTAAAGAATAATCCGGCCGTCAAATCTGACGGCTTTTAACTAATTTTTAAATTTAAGCTTTTTAGTCAAAATTTCGCTCCAAATGAACCAAAAAATCACCTCTCGTATCGCTCCGACGCCAAGCGGCTTTTTGCACGCGGGCAATGTTTACAACTTCTTGCTGACATATCTTTTTACTCGCGCGTTTGATGGGATTTTGTACTTAAGGATCGACGACTACGACTTGCCGCGCTACCGCAGGCAATACGTGGAAAATATCTTTCGCGTGCTTGATATGCTGGGCATTGATTTTGACGGAGGGCCCAGCGGCGTGGAGGAATTTGAAACCAAATTTAGCTCCAAATTTCGCCTTGATGCCTATACAAATGCACTAAATAAGCTCGAGCAAAAGGGCGTTTGCTATGCCTGCGAGTGCTCGCACTCGATGAAAAACTCGTTTAAAAACGGCATTTATACGCGGGTTTGCGCGGAGAAAAATCTTAAATTTAAAAAAGACGAAACGGCTATGCGGCTACGTACTATCGACGGAGCGCAAATTAACGTCCGTCAAAATTTGATAAATTTTGACGCTTTGGGGTGCGACTCTAACCGGGAGGCGAGCCTGGCGGGCGGGCTTTGGGGTAATGGGCAAAAAGCGCAAGATGACGCGGCAAACGGTTTAAAAAATTTGACAAACTTTCGCGGCTTTGGCGGAGGCAAACCGGGCGGTAAGAAATTTAACCTAAATGCGGTAGAAAATTTAGAAGATCACATTTTAAATTCGGCAAATTCGGACGGCTTAAATTTGACGGACGAAGCGACGTTTGAGGCGGAAAAATTCGCGCAAACTCAAAGCGTAAATTTGGCGCAAATTTTGGGCGATTTCGTCGTTTGGAAAAAGGACGACACGCCCGCGTATAATCTCGCTAGCCTCGTGGACGACGAAATGCTAGGCGTAAATTTACTCATGCGAGGCGAGGATCTGCTAGCTTGCTCGGCGGCGCAAAAGTACATGGCGCAGATGTTAGGATACGGTTTTGAAAGTTCAAATTTCATCCATCACGGCCTGCTAGCGCATGGCGGCAAAAAGCTATCCAAAAGCTCGCGTGCACCGGCGGTGAGTGTAACGGACGGCGCCAAAATCCACTATAAATTTGCCGCTTTTAAGCTCGGGCTCGACGCATCAAAATGCGACGAATTGTCAAATTTGCTTGAGATGTTTAAAGAGAAATTTGGCCGATAAATTTAGGCGCTTTGCGCTCTTTTTTGAATTATTTTTAAAATTCAAAAAGTGAGGTAAATTTTTATCTGTTTTATCCCAAATTTTGATTTACGGGTTCTCGCGGATTGGGTTTGGCGATGACGGCGCCTCTGAAATAAATTTCGGTTTTCGGACGGGTCGTTTGCGGGGGAGTTTAAATTTGAGCGCAAATTTACGTCCGCGAGGCTACGTCAAATTTACCGCTCAAATTTAAGCTAAATTTGGAGCCGTAAATTTAAATCAAGCCGCCCGCATCGCAGTCGTCAAATTTGAGATCAAATTTTTCCAAAAACCCGCTCAAACAGCCTACTTTCCGAGTCTAGCTAAATTTAAACGAGACCGATTTATCCGCCTAAAAGCAAAGTTTTTGTAAAATCAAAAGCATTAAAAAGGACGAAAAATGAGCGATTTTACAGATTTTACACACCTGCACCTACACACGGAGTATTCGCTGCTAGACGGCGCCAACCGTATCAAAGAGCTAGCCAAAACGCTAAAAAAACAAGGCGTCAAAGCCGCAGCCATCACCGACCACGGCAATATGTTTGGCGCGATAGACTTTTATAAAACGATGAAAAATGAAGGCATAAAGCCGCTAATCGGTATCGAAGCCTACATCCACAACGGCGAGGAGCTGGGAGATAAAAGCACCAAGCAGCGCTTTCACCTCTGCCTCATCGCCAAAAACGAAATCGGCTACAAAAACCTGATGTATCTGAGCTCCATGAGCTATATCGAGGGGTTTTATTATTATCCGCGTATCAACAAAAAGATGCTAAAAGAGCACAGCGAGGGTATCATCTGCTCCTCGGCGTGCCTGCAAGGCGAGGTGAATTGGAACCTCAACCAAAGCGAGCGAAATTTGCGTTTCGGCGCTGGCGGATACGAGGCAGCCAGGGAAGCCGCACTATGGTACAAGGAGGTCTTCGGCGATGATTTTTACTTAGAGATTATGCGTCACGGCATCGGCGATCAGCGCAGGATCGACGATGAGATCTTGCGCCTAGCAAAAGAGCTAAACATCAAGGTCATCGCAACCAACGACACGCACTACACGTTTAAGCAAAGGGCCGACGCGCACGAGGTTTTTATGTGTATCGCGATGAATAAACTGCTAGACGATCCAAACCGCCTGCGCCACAGCGTGCACGAGTTTTACGTCAAGACGCCTGCGCAGATGAGCGAGCTTTTTGCCGATATCCCAGAAGCCGTCACAAATACGCAAGAAATAGTGGGTAAATGCGACCTCGCGATAAAGCTAGGCGACGCGACGCCGCCAAATTTTAAATTTACACTCGAGTACGCCGCCGAGCGAAATTTGAGCCTGCCAGAGCCAGGTAAACGCTACAGCATACCAAACGATAGCGTGCTATTTGAGCACGAGTGCAGGCAGGGGCTAGAAGATAGGCTTAAATTCGTCCCCGCAGAGCGCCATGAGGAGTACCGCACCCGTTTGCAGCGCGAGATAGATATCATAAACAAGATGAACTTCCCGGGCTATATGATGATCGTTTGGGACTTTATCAACGAAGCTAAAAAGCGCGGCGTGCCGGTAGGCCCCGGACGCGGCTCGGCGGCGGGAAGCCTGGTCGCATATAGTCTAAAGATCACGGACCTGGATCCCTTGCCGTATAACCTGCTTTTCGAGCGTTTTTTGAACCCGGAGCGCGTGAGCATGCCCGATATCGACGTGGACTTTTGTCAAAACCGCCGCGGCGAGATTATCGACTACGTTATAGAAAAATACGGTAAATTTAACGTGGCTCAAGTCATAACCTTCGGTAAGCTACTGGCAAAGGGCGTCATCCGAGACGTCGCGCGCGTATGCGATATGCCCTATGCCGAGGCCGATGCGATGGCTAAGCTCATACCTGACGAGCTAGGCATCACGCTAGAGCAGGCTTTTGAAAAAGAGCCAAAGATCGGCGAGCTGATAGCGACCAACTCAAATGCCAATAGAATTTGGAAATTCGCCCTTGATTTAGAGGGTCTAAACCGAAACGCCGGCATGCATGCCGCAGGCGTGGTCATCTCAAACGAGGAGCTGTGGAACAAAACCCCGCTTTTCCGCCAGCCAAATGCCGAGGAGGATCACTTCGTCACGCAGTATAGCCTAAAGTACCTAGAGGACGTGGACTTAATCAAATTTGACTTCCTAGGACTAAAGACGCTAACCGTGATCGATAACGCCGTCAAGCTCGTAAAAAAGAGATTCGGCAAAGAGATCATCTGGGAGCAGGTCGATAAAAACGATCCCAAAACCTACGAGACGATCAGCAGCGGTCAGACGCTGGGACTGTTTCAGATAGAAAGCGAAGGCATGCAAAAAGTCGGAGCCGATATGCGCCCTGACTGCTTCGAGGATATCATCGCGATGATCTCGCTTTATCGCCCGGGTCCGATGGATCTTATCCCTGATTTCATCAAGCGCAAGCACGGTTTAGAGCCTATCACGTACATTTTCCCCGAGCTTGAGCCCATACTAGAGCCTACATACGGCGTCATCGTCTATCAAGAGCAGGTTATGCAAATCGTGCAGACTATCGGCGGCTTTTCTTTGGGAGGCGCTGATCTCGTGCGCCGCGCGATGGGTAAAAAGATAAAAGAGGAGATGGATAGGCTAAAGGGTAAATTTATCGAGGGGGCGCAGGCGCAGGGGCTAGATGGCAAAAAGGCCGACGAGCTGTTTGAGCTTATTTTGCACTTTGCTTCGTACGGATTTAACAAATCCCACGCCGCGGCCTACACCTACGTGACCTTTCAGACGGCGTATCTAAAGACTTATTATCCGGCCGAATTTATGGCGGCTTTAATCACGAGCGAGGAGAGTAACGCCGATAAGATTTCGCGCTATATCGATGAGTGTAAGCGCCTAGATATCGCTATCCTGCCGCCGTCGGTCAACAAATCTGCTAAAGAATTTTCAGTCGTTAGCGAAGGCGGCAAAGACGCCATCATCTATGGCCTAGGCGCGATAAAGGGCGTCGGAGGCGCGGCGATCGAAAATATCTTAGATGAGCAGGCCAAGGGCGAGTTTAAGGATATCGACGACTTCGTCTCGCGCGTGGATAACTTTAAGGTAAATAAAAAAGTCTTTGAAAGCCTGATAAAATCGGGTTCGTTTGATAGCTTCGGCCTAACGCGCAAGATGATGCTAAACAACCTAGATAACATCGTAGAGGCGTGCAAAAACGCCGCGACTATCAAGAAAAACGCGGCGGAGAGCCTCTTTGGCGACGACGAGAGCATGGCGACGGTTAAAACTAGTCTCGTGCGTGACGACTCCGAGCTAGAGCTAAAAACCAAGCTCAAAATTGAGCTA